>CAZOEZ010000024.1:0-15217 GCA_964578995.1 uncultured archaeon | reverse complement strand
CAACCAGTAGCAGCAGAACCCGTCGTTGCTCAAGTTATTACTGCTGAACCAGTTGAAGAAGACGAATAATTTTATATACTACTACTAAACTCTAGGTTTACAACTAAAGGTTGTCTACTGGAGTAAAAATGAATAGAAAACGTAGAGATGAAGCGGATGATTGGTTCCGTGGGGATGACTGGAATATAGAGGATATTTTTAGTAATCTAGATAGTGAATTTCAGAAAATGCGTAAGCAAATGGATAGTTTAATGAGAGATGCAGTTGAGGGAAATATTCCAGATAATGCGAATAAGAATCCTTTTGTTTTTGGCTTTTCAGTAAAAGCCGGACCTGATGGTTTTCCTGTCTTTGAGGACTTTGGTAATACACGTATAAGGCCATTTGGTAAACAAGGTGAGAAACCAACAGTCGATACACGAAGAGAACCCCTGACAGACATCAATGAAACTGACGATCAAATTGCAATTACGGTTGAACTTCCAGGAGTCAATAAGGAAGATATTGATATTAATGTGATGGAAGAAAAAGTGGAAGTAAATGTTAAGACTGAGTCAAGAAAATATTTCAAGAGTATTGATTTGAATTCACCCGTCGAGACAGATTCTTCTAAAGCAACGTATACTAATGGAATATTGGATTTAGTTCTTTCTAAGAAAGAATCAGATCAGCCGAAAGGAACTAAAGTTAAGGTAGATTAGAAGAGTTGGGAGGGGGCCCGCACTATGCTAGATTCTTTAGTCTTTGAATTACATTTAGATTGTGAATCATATCCACGATTTGGGGAGGAATTGCCTCTTCCCACTCACCGCCCTCCGTCATCGCCTGACGAATGGCAGCACCCTCCCAGACCTCGCGGTTAACCATTTTGGGAGTTACAATTTTATATCCGCCAGTTTTAAACAATCTTTGAACGAGTGCATTACCGCTATAGACTGCATCAAATTTAGGTACAAATTCTTCTAGATGTGACACATATTTGTCATAGTTGTTAATATCTGGAATTTCATAGATTGTGCAATTACAGTTAAGTTCGGCCATTACTAATTGGATCATATTTTTTCTTTCTTTAACAGTAAGAGGGTTATCCTTAGTATGTGCATATTGTGCTGAACCAATACAGATAAGTGGTTCTCTTCCGTCATTCAAAACAGTCTTAACCAAGTTCAAATGACCTAAGTGAAAAGGTTGAAATCTTCCTAGCACGAGCCCTTTTTTCATTGGGCCTTGATGACATCTTGATTTGCCATCCACTTACGCAATATTTTGGGTATAACAATGCTTCCATCACCTTGTTGATGGTTCTCAATGATGGCTGCTAAGGCTCTTGTTGTAGCTATTGCAGTTGCATTTAGAGTATGTGGATAATTAGTTCCTTCTGGTGTTCTATATCTCATATTCAATCTGACGCTTTGATACGAAGTACAATTGCTTGCGCTTACAATTTCTTTCCATTGTTGTGATGCTGGCATCCACGCCTCTAGGTCGAATTTTCTTGCAGCCACGGTGCCAATATCTCCGGTACAGATATCTACAACTCTAAAGGGAATTTCGAGTCCTTCAAATATTTCTATGGCATTATTCAATAATTCTTTGTGCATTTCTTTTGAGTCCTCGGGTTTACAAATTATAACCTGTTCTACTTTTGCAAATTGATGTACTCTCCAGATACCTCTATCACTTAATCCGTGGGCACCAACTTCCTTTCTAAAATTGGTTGAAACACCTGCATAGCGTAAAGCTTCATTCTTAATATCAAGTATTTCATCTTTAAATCTTGATGTTAGAGGATGTTCCGATGTAGCAATAAGATAGAAATCTTGATCTTCAATCTTGTACATTACATCTTCAAAATCATTCAAATCGACTACACCTTCATAGGCTTCCCGATTCATGAAAAAAGGAGGTATTGTGAGTGTATATTTTTTTTGGTAAAGAATATCTATTGCATAATTTATCAGGGCCATCTCCAATCTAGCTAAATCACCAGTAAGGAAGTAAAACCTCCGACCAGCTATTTTCGCAGCTCTCTTCAAATCAGCGCCATTTATGCTTTCAATTATTTCTTGATGCGGTGTTGATTTAGAATCTTTTGGTTTGGGGCCATGTAAACCAATTTCTTTATTGGATTCATCGTCCTTGCCAACCGGTACCTCATTTTCTAATATATTTGGAACTCTCATTCGGGCTTGGTCCCGGTTGTCTAAGCTTTCTTTTGTATCCTTTTCATTTTCGATGAGTTTTTCCTTTATTCCAGACATTTTCTTTAGTAAATTTGCCCCATCCTTACCTTTTTTCTTTAAATCTCCTATTTCTCGTGAAATACTGTTTCTTTGTGCCCGTAGTTTATTCCCCTCTTCTATAAGTCCTCTCCATTTTTTATCTAATTTTATAACATTTTTTGCAATTTTATCGGAATGATTTCTTTTTTTTAAATCAGCGAAAATTTCTTCGGGATTTTCCCTGAAGACTTTCATCTCAAGCATTATTTGTCAGAGAACCGATGTCTTTATGAACTTGCCCTATTGGAAATCATGCTTCTTTTACGTGGAGCCACTGAAGTTGTCACGCCACCTGCAACATCTGTACCACTCTCAGGAGAGGCTATGGGTGTAGTTGAAAGACATTCTAATACAGATGTTCTTATTGAGGATGATATGATTGTTGCCGTCGGTAAAAACCTTGAGTCTGAGGGTGCAGAAGTTATTGATGTTTCTGGAAAAGTAGTAGTACCAGGATTTGTAGACCCCCATACACATTTGGTCTGGTCTGGTTCAAGAGAGCATGAGCTTGAGTGGAAATTGAAAGGCCGTACATATCAGGAGATTTTAGCGAATGGAGGGGGGATTCTCCGTACAGTTAAAGAAACAAGAAATTCAGAGGAGGAGCAACTTCAACAGGAGTCATTAATCCGTTTCAAGAATGCAATTAGAAGTGGCAGTACCACTATTGAAATAAAGTCAGGTTATGGACTTGAAGAAGAAACAGAATTAAAACAATTGAGAGTTGCTAATTGGTTAGGAAATTTAGGATTGGCTGAAACAGTTGTTACATTTATGGGTGCTCATGCCTTTCCAGAAGGAAGCAATCGGCGCTCTTATCTTTTAGATATAATCGATATGCTATCTAAGGTTAGAGAATTAGCAGATTATTGTGATGTTTTTTGTGAAGAAGGAGCATTTACTGTAGATGAATCTCGAAAAGTTCTCGAAGCTGCAATGAAACAAGGTTTTGGATTAAAAATTCATGCGGATGAGTTTGGAGACACAGGTGGAGGAAGGCTTGCAGCAGAGTTAGAGGTCGTGAGTGCAGATCATTTAGCAGGTTCAACTACAGATACAATTACCGCATTGAGAAAAGCCGGGACAATAGCCGTTCTTTTACCAGGTACTCCTTTTGCTATACTTTCAGATCAGTTTGCTCCAGCTAGGAAGATGATAGCAGACAATCTTCCTATAGCATTGGCAACAGACTGTAATCCTAATTGCTATACAGAGTCAATGCAATTAGTGCAACAATTGGCAGTTTTTCGGATGCACATGACTCCTGCGGAAGCACTTGTGGCTTCCACAATTAATGCAGCTTTTGCTATAGGAAAAACAGACAGAGGTTGTATCACAGAGGGTTGGCGAGCAGATCTATTAATTTGTGATATTCCTGATTATCGTCATCTCACCTATCATTTTGGTATAAATCATGTTGATAAGGTTATTATTGGTGGTAAAATTATAGAGGTCTGAAACGATATTTCTGTATTTCAGTGCATAGTCCTTGTGTATTTTGGAATGCAAACCTCCAAATAGTAGCCTAAGGAAGAGGTAGAGCTGGACTTGGCCGGGGAGCTAGACGTACCCTGTAACCCTCAACCGCCTTTAGAGGGGGCGACAACTGGTGGCGGCGCACCCAGTGGGCTGTCTAATCCGCATTTCAACTGAGATATCCTGTCCCTCGGGGTTGCAGGTGATTGCAGAGATTTACCGGAGGGTGGATTTCGGATCTTCATCATGGAAACCGGGTCAGGCCCGGAAGGGAGCAGCCTCACCGTGGACTTCCGACGCTCGAGTGGGTCGCGGGGTTGAGAAGGAATGTGGTGTCTGACAATCCTCCAGGACGACAACATCAGTGGTCTGGCACTTTTTTACTGATATTTCTCAACCATTTCTGACCTGGTTTCCATTCAGTAAACATTGTAAGAATCATACCTAAAATAGTAAGGAAAGCACCTGCCCATACAAAGATAATACCAGGAATCTCCCTCACAGTTATTGTTGCACTGTTTTCACTACCCCCATTTCCAGATGTAGCATCGTTCAAGGTTATGTACAAATCACGATGCATTTGGTGTTTGAGATAAATTTGTGTGGTTTCTTGGTCCCCTACCATCTGCTTTGAAATTTGGTCATCAATTAGCACGTCACCATCATTTTCTATTAATACGATGGAAGCAGTACACTCTGGGATGCAAGCCATCACGTCAGGTCCAGGGTTCATTGTGACTTTCTCTAGCCGCAGAACGAAATTTCCTACAATTTTCTCTTGCCCTTCTTCTAAGGTAATTTTGTCTTCAGTACCTAATCCATATGAAAGGCAATATCCTATAAGAATCAACATTATGCCTAAATGAGCCGTATAGGGCCCCCATGCTCTCAACATAGGTAGTAATTTTTTAGTTCGATATTTCCACATATATTTAAAAATAGAATATCCACAAATAAAAGCCCAAGGAAGCATAGCCCCCACCATCCATCGGTTTCCTTCTGCCATAAACGCATATATTGTGCTAAAAATGGAGGCAAGGACAACAACAAGTAAGATATTTTTCAATTCAAAAAAGGGTCTTAGAGTATGTGTTGTAAAAATTGCTGCAAGCATAATCACAAAAGGTGCAAGCCTAATCTCATAGATTTCTGGTGCCAATTGCCCCTTAGCACTTACTAGAAGTAAAACAAGGATTACAGTTAGTATCAGTAATTGTGTATAAATTGCCGCAAAGAAGGTATTATCCTCACTGAAAATCTTTTCAATATTATCGTATTCAATTTGTTTATCCTCATCTTTCCTCTCGTTGTATTTTTTAATAACAATCAAAAGGGTTAAAATTATTGTTAGAACCATAAGTATGAAAAAAGTCATAACGGATTTGTCAGCCTCCATAACGTCAAAAAATCGTTGCGTTACACTCTCTGATTGCGACGGTAAGAATGCGTGGAAAGATATCCAAATTCCACCTCTTGTAATAAAAGATTCTAGGAGAACTAAAACAAATGTGAGCATAGCTAAAAGAGGTCCTAATATTCGATAATCTTTCTTTCTTCGGGACATTACAGATGTGTGAAGTAGAGAAGTAATTGTCAGCCAAGGCAAGAGACCTGAGGTTTCGACGGGATCCCATGCCCAATAACCACCCCAACCGAGAGTCACATATGCCCAATAACCACCAATAACTAGTGCAAAACTCATACCAATCCATGATACTCTTCCCCATCTTTTTATGGTATCATTCCAGTTTTTGTCTTCAGTTATTAGAAAAGCCATTGCAGAGGCATAAAGTAACACGATCATTCCATAAGAAATAAAAACAATAGGTGGATGTATTATCATATATGGTGATAATAGTAATTGATTCAGACTATTTCCCTTATCAGGTACAGTTTCATTCATTTCAAACGGGTTTATGTACAATTGAATTATGCATAAGGATAGAAGAAGGATAGTTCCAATTATTGAGGTAATATCCCTTTGCATACATTTTTCTTTGTGAAAAGATCTTTCAAGAACCAAAGTAAGTATTGTGGCCCAGCTCCATATTAGTAGTGTTCCATCTCTTCCAGCCCATACGCCAGCTAGCTTGTAACCAAATCCAAGTTCATCTGAAGAATAACTAGATACATATTCGAATTTCAGATTTGTCATCAAAAAATAGTAGGCGAGAAGAAGCAACAAAAAAGTATGATTGCCTAATATGAGGTATAATAGAGAATCAAAGTTGCGTTCATTATTTGCACCTCTTTTATTTATAATTCCGTATCCAAAATAAATCGCCGATAGAATTAGTAACGGATTTAGATAAATTAGAATTTCACCAAGATTCATCTTCGACCAGCAAGTGCTAAAGTGGTAATTAAAAGCAGACTTGCGATGAAACTCGTAGCCGGAAGAAGTGAATCGTCTTCAGCTTCGTTCGATTTTATATTAACCTTGAAATAATAAGAGTCACCCATTTTTTCTACTTCTAGTCCTTCATAATAACTATATTCACTTGCAGGTATTTTTTCTGTATCATCATCGTCATCTTTTTCTAATTCATATTTATAGCCAGGATAATCATCATTCTTTACTTCATAAGTAAATTGAAATCTTCCATTAACAGTGTCATTTCGGTTAACGGTTTCAGGTTTATAACATGTATATGGTTCTTCCAAGGTGCATACATAAAATGTAATTGACTTAACGTCATCTTCAGCATCAATCCAAGCGGTAAATTCTTCCCCAGCACTCAATTCCTTAGGGCTGTGTGACATTTCAGCAATTGTTGTTGGTAGTAGAAAAACCAGCATGATAATGAATAATTGTTTCATTTTAATCCCATTCTAATTCAAGCCATGTAGTTTATTAACTTTTTTGATTAAGATTTTTCCATCGAATCCAGCTTATCGAGAAGCTAGCTACTGCAAAAAGAAAGAATATGGGATACATTGCATCCATCCATACGCCTGCTAATTCGATACCGCCTAATGTTACTATAACCAAACATACTGAGAATACAATTCCTAATATTAAAAAAGGCTTAAAATCGCGTTCGAGATCCATATTACAGCACAAATTGGTTAAAGGGTTATATTATAGTTAACTCGTTTGAAACAGATTCGTCGAGTATGCATGGGCGGGACCTTTGACATCCTTCATTCAGGTCACAAAGCTTTACTCCAGAGAGCTTTGGAAGTAGGCGATATTGTTCTAGTTGGATTGACAACAGATGCAAGAGCTTCAAGGAACAGAAAAAAGGCTCAGGTAAATCCTTACCATGTGCGCCTTGCGAATCTTCAGAATTTGTTAAAATCGATGAAATCCTTAGAAAAATTTCAGATAGTTCCTCTGGACAATGACTGGGGCCCTTCGGTTATTGATGAGGATTTTGAGGCAATTATTGTTTCAGATGAAACTAAGTTCACAGCCCAAAAAATTAATAAAATTCGTTCAGCAGATGGCAAATCAGAATTAGAAATTGTTATAGTACCTATGATTAGGGCACAGGATGGCGATAGGATAAGTAGCAGTCGAATAAGAAATAAAGAGATTAATTCCGAAGGTAAGTTAACCTAACTCTTATACATCCCCTCTAGATGCGACGGCACTGAGCCTTGTTGAAGGAGTATAATTATGGTCGAAGAGATGATATCCACGTTATCACAAGACATTCGCATTTCCATTGCTGAAGATACTTCAGTCCCAAGAAATGTTAGATCAAATGTAGTTACAGGATTAGAGACTTATTTAATGAATAAAAAAGATGATTTAGATTTAAGGGTGTACTCTACTATTTCAGTGCTTGAAGAACAAATAAATGATACTAATATCCCGCAACATGCACGTACTCGTTTATTTGAATTTATTAGGGATTTAGAAGGCATAGTAAGAAAGTGGGAAAATAAGGCCAAATAGAGTTATTTTATCACTAATCTGGCTTTTTTTTGTGAGGGGATACCTATTTATGACCTTTTATTGGTCAATCATGTGTGAACCGCGACCAAATCATATCGGTGATTTTGACTTTGGCATTTTTTGGGGTGCTGATTTCTTGGTCTCCAGCTAACGCCGAAGAAGTTACAGGTCAGGAACAAGATGTATCGCTTTATCTTTATAGCCAAAATGGAATAGGTAAACTCCATACTAAAGAGACGGGAGGTCATGGAGATACTGAGCAAGTTACCATTCAACCAGGAAGTAGTGTATTCTTTGCATTAAATAATAGTTTACAATCAGATTTACCGGTTAAGTCATATCGTTCTAACATAGGATTTCATATCTATCTTTATGCAAGTTCAACAGATTGGAATGCAGGCCATCTGAAAATTTTTGTAAGGGATGGTACAACAATGACAAATGGTGAAATAATCGCATCAGGTGAAATTAATATTCCTGCAGCTTTTGCCGATGAAGTTCATGTAGATATTCCTTGGGAAGATGATTATGGCCCTGATTATATTTTTGATGTGGAACATTTTATTGTTCTCGAGTTAGAAAATGATGGCAGTAATGGAGTTAATCTTGATATAGACTCAGGTAAGAGTGGAGATTCACCTTCTCGTCTTATCACTACCACAAATCCTGTTAGAGATATAGAGGTGACTTCTGAATCCTATAATTTGGAAACATCAGATTCAGAGGATAAGATAGTTACAACTAATTTCAACCCTAATTTACCTTCAGAAATTTCTAAGATGTTTGTTTCTGGTGAGGCACTAAATGCGTTTGGGACTTATGATATCACACGTTTCCAAGTATCGGTCTTTGATTCTGATGATAATGAATTATTTGTTGGTGAAGTGGAGGTCGATGAACCCGAACAAAATTCTGGGACAAATACTTTTGAAGATATAGTGTGGAATTATAACGACCCCTCCGAGCCTTCAGAAAATCATAATGGTAAAGGCCTTTACACAGTAGAAGTTGCAGCCATAGACCAACAAGGAAACGAGTTCTCTTTAGAGAAGCAAGTTCAGATGGATGCTTATGGCATTTATCTATCTACTCCTGAGCCTCAGCAAAGTGTAGCTGTTGGTGGTGAAGTTGAATATCAAATTTTTGTATTAAATTCAGGTGATGAAATGGACACATTCACGGTTGAACCTAGTGAAACCTCAGATAATTGGGTAGTCAGTCCAGAAACGTGGACTAGCAATTCATTAGGACCTGGAGATGAACAGGTAATTACTTTCACAATTTCGGCAGCAGATTCTACAGATATGGTAGGCAAAAACACAGTTGTTGTGTTTACAGCACAGTCAGAAAACTCCGTTACTCCCGTTAATTTTGATTTGGAAACTAAGACTTCTGTGGGTGCTGAGTATGAATTATCCCTATTCTTTGACGATCCTGAGTCTGGGCAAGCCGTTTCAAGTCTTAGCACAACTGGTGTTGCTGGGGAGTGGAATCAATATTCACTAAGTATAGCCAATCAAGGACAGGATACTGATTCAGCCCAATTGATTGCTCAAGGTGTTCCACCAGATTGGGAAGTAAAATTCGAATATGGTGATTTAAACGATGGTTCAATTATTGTAGAGGGAATTCCTCGTTTGGGTGACGATTATAATGTAGTTAATGTTACAGTCTGGGCTAAACCAGCACAGGGAGGAGATGCTGAAACTGCCAATATTCAATTGATAGGAATATCACAAGGAAATACAACAAAGAGCGATACAGTTGTCCTTTCTTTAACGCGTACTTTTGGTTTGGTTCTCACAGCTACTCCTCAGGGTTCTTCTGGTATTTTTATCAATAAGCAAGCGGGTGAAACGTTCAATATTGATATGCTTCTTGAATCTGCCGTAGAAGATGACTACATTATTCTTTTGGATGTAGAAGATTTACCTTCTGATTGGTCGCACAGTTTCAAAGATGAAAATGGAGCAACAGTAACAGATGTAAGTTTAAGCGGTGGTGAAAGCAAAGTATTGGATTTGTTGATTACAGTAGATAGTCAAACGACATATGCTGAGTTGGGTTATTCATTCAATGCAATTGCAACAGCTATGGAAGACTCTAGTCTTGTTGGGCGTCAGCCAATTACAGTATTTTTGAAGCTTACAGAGGGTTTTGAGTTTTCTGCATTGAAATACAAAGAAACATTGGGGCCCGGAGATAGTTATACTTTCCAACTTAATATAGAAAATAAAGCAAACGGTGATGATCGTTTTACACTTTCCGCACCCTCTGTACCCTCAGGTTGGCGTGTTGTATTTCCTAATGGTATGGTTTTTGATGTTCTTGCAGGCCGTTCTGTCACAGTTCCAATACAGGTTACAGCTTCAGATGAGTCGAAAGATGGCGACGAAAAAACAATTCAGATTTCAATATTGAGTGACCTGTCCAACGAGGTTGAATCTCAGAGTTTTGTAGTCGAAGTTGAACAGGGTTTTACAGCTAAATTAGTTGGTACATTCTCAGAACTTTGGTATATTTTTGCATTTTTAGGATTGATTGTGGTACTTGGTTTTGTTACATACTCCCGACAGGAAGATGATGATTGGGATTATGACGATGATTATGCAGATGAAGAAGCACCTTCACCCGCACGAGACAAGCAGTCCGATGACGACTGGGATGATTGGAATTAGGGAACCTCAATGTCTGTTTCATTGACCTTTTTAGGAGGAGCCTCAGAGGTTGGAAGAGTTGGTGCTTTGTTAGAGAGAAGCGAGGGTCGTTTGTTATTGGATTATGGTTTACAACCGGATGATCCTCCTAGTTATCCACTTCCTGCACCAGACGTTGATGCATTATTACTGACACACGCACATCTTGATCATTGTGGTTTGGTTCCAGATATAGCGAGTAGAGGCACGCCAATAGTATCTACGCCAGTTACAGGAGCCTTGGCAGAACGTATGGCGCAAGACACATTACGTGTTTCAGAAATTGAGAATTATCCCCGACCATTTCATCCTACGGCAATAGATGATTTGAATCGTAATTTACGAACATCTAAACCGGGTAATGTCGAATACAGAGCCGGTTTTGAATTTAAAATGCACAATGCAGGCCATATACCAGGTGCCGTAATGTTCGATTTTCCTCAGCAAGAGTTTCTTTTCACAGGAGATATCCACACGGTTGATACACAACTTACTCGAGCTGCTAAACCAAAACCCTGCAAAACATTAGCCATTGAATCAACTTATGGTGGTAGGGATCACCCCGATAGGAAGGCCGTAGAATCTGAATTGGTTGATTCAATAGAAGAGGTTGTTAATTCGGGTGGAAAAGTAGTACTGCCTTCTTTTGGTTTAGGGAGATCACAAGAATTGCTAATGCTTGTAAGAGATTTGGGATTTGAAGTATGGTTAGATGGAATGGGTAGAGACATGGCCAAAATTTTTCAAAAATATCCCGGTTCTATTCGCGATGTCAAATCAATGAATAGAGCATTTAAGGAAACTAATTTTGTTAAATATAGTCGCCAAAGGGATGTCGCATTTAATGGAGATATTATAGTTACGACTTCTGGAATGCTGAATGGCGGTCCTGTACTTCATTATCTGTCAAAATTGCGAAAGGATCCATCTTCTGCAGTTTTCTTGACTGGCTATCAAGTTTCAGGTACAAATGGTCATTTATTGCAAGAAACTGGAAAAATAAGATTAGACAGAGACACGAATTCGCCGATTTTCGATCTTCAATGTCAGTCGAGGTCATTCGATTTAAGTGGCCATGCAGGACATAGTCAAATAGTTGATTTTATTAATAAATGTGGCCCTGAAAAAGTGATACTATATCATGGAGACAATCGTGAGGCATTTGCTGAAGATTTGAGGGATTATGAATTAGTTCTTCCTATAGAGAATGAACCAATTAAGATAGACTAACTTTCTTCAGTATCGTAGTCTGCACCGACGAACATTCTTACAAATCCGAGTAGCATTAAGAAAATCAAAGACGTAAATACAATGCCATAGGGGCCTTGCAGTTCAACAGAATCCTGAATTCTTCCTTCAGTTGTTGAAAGATAGTCATTGATATTTATTACAATTTCAGCCATTGTAAATGTGAGAAATAGCATGATGCCTAAGTTAACAAGATAGCTGACGAATAAGGTCCGAAGTGTTTTCGAGACTCCTTTCTTTTGTGAGTCAGTAAGTAATGAGTCATCCATTCCCGCTGGTTTGAATTGTTCAGCATAATTTTCATATTTAATTGCAGCGTATGACAATTCGATATAAATTATAAATCCTAATCCAACAAATATGCCTCCTGCAAGAGTCTCATCCCATGTACTTTCTTTGCTTTTAGAATCATAACCACAATAATCAGCATCAAAGTTTTCCAAGCAGTAGTTTGGATTACAAGTCCAACCAATAATTACTGCCAAGGCAATAGAACCTATTACAGCCCATGCTTTTCTCTTCCATATTCCATAAATACCTAGGAATGGTATTAATCCAAAAATTATGGTGGCAGCTCTTGTTGTGAATTCATCTATTCTTTCTACACTTTCTTTTTTATCCTCATAGATTATTTTGATAGGTTTCCACGTCCATTTTTCAGCGCCTTCTTCACCCACTTTTGAAGGAATTATATGTTCACCTAATTTCCAATCCAATGCAGGGTCTGAGATATATTGTCCAAAAAAGACAATAGTTAGTAATAAAATAAAGAACTTATATTTTCCTCTAAAAAGTGTAAAAATATAGAAAACAAAGCCTGCAACAACACTCCATAAAATAAAAACATCAGGATTAGGTTTAAAAGAAGAAAAAAATTCAGAAACGGCAGCCCCTTTCACATATTTTGTGATTAATGAATCTAGGGGATTATGATAATTATAAAATTCTGTTATCACAAAAATTAAAGAGAGACTTGATATGATCTTAATTGCAAAAATGAGAGGATATTCTCCCAGAAAATCTTTGTAGTCAATGACATCTTTAATCTTTGGCATCCTAGATACTTTTATTTCGTTTTCTTCCATTAGACTCCCTGTAATGCTGTATTTACGGCCTCATCCGATTTCCAATCTCCAACTTGCATTCCAAAGCTTCTAATTTCTGAGATCATATTGTCCCTTTCAATTCTAGCAACGAGTAACGGTTGAGCAGGAATTCTTTTCATCTTCTCCTCAAAGTCTAGACTAGATGGAGAAATAGTAGTAATTGTATATCCTCTGCTTATGGTGCTTGTGAAGGCTTCTGAGATTGTGTGATCATCATCCAGAGAGCTAAAAAGAATTATTGGAGAACCACTGGGAATATATGGCAACATATCTTTCATAACGATTTCTAATTTTAGGTTGCCTTTAGGTGTTGCACTTGAAAGTGCCGTTAGGATCTTAAAAAGATGGTGTTCCCCCCTATCTAAATCAATTCTTTCTATGGATTCTCCATATATCATTAGTGCTACGTTATTTCTTTCATCTAAGAGTTGTTTAGTGTATGTTGCAGCAGCCCTGCACGACATTTCTAGAGGCGTATCTTTCCCACCACCTACAGCTGAGACTTCTCTAGCATCTAAGAGGAGAATAACATCCATAACATCCTCTCTAACAGTTTCATTAACCATCATTTTTCCTTTTTTGGCGAGTGCTTTCCAGTTTACACTGCGTAGAGAGTCACCAGGAACAAATTCACGTAGAGAATAAAATTCAGTACCTGCCCCTATGACGTTTAGGGGCATTGCACCAGATAGTAATTTGGGTGCCCTAGACTTGATAATTTGTTCTTCTAGTACTTCTATTTCAGGAAATACCGAAAAACTGTGAATTGATTCTTCTATTCTCTCATTGTAGAATAAATCAAAAGCATCCTTTACTCTCATTTTAACTGGACCTAGGTGATAATGCCCTCTCAAGGGTAATTTCAGTGAATATTCAAAGGATACTTCTTGCCAAGGTTTCATGTACAATAATGTATAGTTTGAGCCTTTTGTTATTCTGGCTTGTGGAGGCAATTGATCGTATATTTCTACAAATCCTATACCTAATCCTTTATTCTTAACTATGAATTTCACACTTAGATCTCCATTTTCAAATATATTGTCTGAAGTGGTTTCTCTTCTTATTTGTACGTTAGGCATCCAAACATCAAGAAAACTAGATAATACTACAAAAATGAGCATTACTAAGCCAGCACTGATAAACAAATAATTCAGTCTAATTAATCCTGCTAAGGCAAGGAATAGGGCCCCTCCTGCAACTGCTGCAGCTTTTCTACTCCACATTCAGTCTTCTAGTTGACCTTGTGTTGTTGGTACTTCTACTTCCTCTAATATTTGAGAAATAATTTCTTCTGTCTGCACGCCTTTTATACGTGGTTCAGGCTTCAGAATAATTCTGTGTCTCAATGTATAAATGCATAATCTCTTGATGTCATCAGGAATTACGTAATCTCTTCCATTTAGGACAGCTAATGCTCTTGATAATTTGAAGAGAGATTGTGCACCTCTTGGAGACGAACCAACTTTAACTCTTGGGTCTTCTCTCGTTCGATTAATTATTTCTACAATATATTCTATTACAGCGTCGTCAATTTGAACTTTTTCAAGACTTTGTTGCATGTTTCTAAGTTTTTCAGGGGTGGTGATGGCTTTTATTTCATGTTCATCTTTCCCTCTCTGTTTTCTTTTCATTAGAATGGCTCTTTCTATAGGCCTGCCTGGATAACCGACCGATAATTTCATCATAAATCGATCAAGCTGTGCATCAGGTAGAGGATATGTTCCTTCAGATTCTATTGGATTTTGTGTCGCCAATGTTACAAAAGGTTCTGGAAGCTTATGTGTATCACCTTCTATTGTAACTTGATGTTCTTGCATAGCCTCAAGCAAGGCAGCTTGTGTTTTTGGTGGTGCACGGTTAATTTCATCAGCTAATAATAGGTTACAGAAAAGAGGACCTCTTCGGAACTGAAATTTTTGATCTTTCTGATTCCAAATATAAATTCCCGTTATGTCAGCTGGCAACAAATCTGGTGTAAATTGTACACGTTTAAATTTAATTCCAAGCGCTTGTGCAAAAGTATTAGACAACAAAGTCTTTGCCAAACCTGGATTATCCTCAAATAGAATATTTCCCCCGGCTAGAATACCTACCGCACACATGTCAAGTACTGGGCGCTTACCCATAACAACTTGTTCAACTTCACCAAGTATTTCATGCGTTAAATCATGTGTTTCTTGTAAAGAAGGCTCCATGATGTAGGTTTGTACTCCATCGCTTTGCTCTTCAGTCTCAGCTACTGCTTCTTCTGTCTCTTCTTCCTCTTCTTTCTTTTTTCCAAATAGGCTCATTTTTTCCACCTTTTGATTGCTTCCTCGACCTCACTCAAGGTCATATTTTTTTCATTATTTATAATGAATCTAATTAATATTGGGTCCTTCAAAAGTTCTTCTATTTTTGAGGGTGCCAACATTTCAAATTCTTCTCTTGTAAAACCATTATCGATTCTCACTTTTTCGATAAAAACTTCTTTGATGGTTTCGGGATGCGTATAATGTGCATGAG
>CAZOEZ010000023.1:0-15722 GCA_964578995.1 uncultured archaeon | reverse complement strand
CTGGTTCTGGCTCTGGTTCTGGCTCTGGTTCTGGCTCTGGTTCTGGCTCTGGTTCTGGCTCTGGCACTTTAGACGCATAGATAATTTCACCAGTGCCTTCCTCAAACAAAGTCATTGCCTCCTCATCAAAAAACAGATCTCTCTTATCATCCACATACGAACCAACGATTTCCCCTGTATTAATGTCAAAAAGAAGACGTGCCTCAGAATCGAAGAATAATTCCTGTTCAATCTCTAATTTCTCTACTACTTCTTCAAATCTTTGATAAGTAGTTGAAAGAAGATAAATCGATGGAACTAGTACCCCTGCCACAAAAATTATGAAACCAGGACCCAGAGTCCACACAGACTGTAAAACAGCCCTCTCACCACCAGCTTCTCCTTCACAACCATCAACACGACCAACTAGAGTAATATCCTCAGAATAAAGACATGACTTATCTGTACCAAAATGATCTTCATGCATTGCTGCAGGTATTGCGGTAGCAGCATACAATGCTAGAAATACTACAAAAACAATAACTGATGCATAACCTCCAAACAAAACAGCCAAAACATCATTTTTACCTACACCTGGCAATAATTTACGCTTAACTATCTCAAGCCAGAAATAATCTAACACAAAAACAACAATTGAACATATCAACGTAATAAATATCGTAGCGTAAAGAACTAAACCAAGATTGTAAAACACAGATGCCCTTTGTTCATAACCATCCGAAGAATAAGGCAATACAGATTCCAAAGGAGTTTGTCTATCAGGATCTGTGTAATCAACCACTACAACTTCGTTCAAATAATAATCATAATCTGAATAATCCACTAATTTAGTGGCATCTTCATCCGTAGCAGAGTACTGGTAAAACTCTTCAACAACAAACCAAGACCCTGCACTCCCTCCTACATACAATACAACGAGTGCAACAAGCACCGGAATCACAGACACGGCTTGTGATATTTTTAAGGTAGTCTCCACTATGTTATTGCATTGGTCCATTATTTAATAGTTTACAATCGATTCTGTATTGTCTTAACCATAATATAATTTAATTTGCTTTAAAAATAATACAAATCCTGTATTATAATTGTCAAAGAAATGTCATATAACTATTAATACTAGGAAGCCTTCAATAGTTACAGATGAGTGCAAAATCACGACTATTATTACTCTTGGTTGCGTCTTTGATAGGTATTGGTTTTGCACTCGTTCCGGCAACGGAAGCCGAGGCCAGCCATCAAATCGAATTAATTTCACACCAAAATGCAAAAATTGGAAACAATATAGAAATCTCAGTACAAAATGATTTAGATAAAGAAATACCCTGTAGTCTATCAATTGATGTATTTAGTGAAGATTTACAGGAGCAAATAGACCTCGAATCAGCTAATCTTGTTTTTTCAATTGATGGACTAGAGACACACTATACTAATTTCTCATTCACCATCCCAAGATCTGGAAATTATTTGTTTAATATCACCTTGCTATCCAATAATGATGGAGTGGTATCTAGTTATAGTATAGAACAAGAATATTTATTCTATGATTACACCGAAAGTAATTTGGAAGAAATTATAGCTGATTATTATTTAGACGATGAGGACAATGCAAATTGGTTATTTAACGGAGAGGAAAATAAAATAAAACTTATAAATCTTGAAAATGAGTACGAAACGGGAATCGTATTGGGTCCATACAATACTAAAGGAAGCAAAAATAATGTTTTGTTTCTAGAACAAGAAATGGAAAAAACTGAAACAGCACACTATACTATCTCATACACTGAGAATTTCAATAGAACACAATTATACAGTACAAATTGGAACGAATTGTATATTTTAGAAAATGATAGTTCTGGAACCGTAAACCTTGAAATAAAAGATAACTCAGAGATATATATTAGGCTATTAGCCTCGGATTCTGAAGCTAATCCTCTAAATTACTGGAATATAATAAGTATTACACACAAATATGTCACAATTAAACATGATTTGGATGTAAGTACACAAGAACATTATTTCTTTAAAATAGATGAAACACCTGAAGTTTTAGTAAACATTGAGAATACTGGGTTGTTTAATCAACAACTAGGCAACGTTACAATATCAGTCGAACTCTATGGAATGGACGGCATAATTAATTCGTATCTTAGGACACCAAACCTACCCTCTGGAGAAAGCCAAGGAGTTGACTTTAGATTCACGGGGCTGTCTGCAGGAAATTATTATTGTACCATTGGCATCATATTAATTGAAGAGAAAATATATAAATTTGAATCTATAATTTTATTGTCTATATCTACCACAAATCTAGATTCATATCCTATAAATTCGGATTTTGAGAGACTAAATCTCCTGATAGAAACTGAAACTATTGAAGATTTTACACTTTCTGTAAATTATCAATCCACAAAACTAATTAACAATTATTTCTTAATAGAAATAGAAACAGATGAAACCCTAACTCTCAACCCCTCCGATTATAGATTAATATCAGCAATCAGTATGGATGAAAATCGATTCAGTATTGACTTAGAAGAAGAAAGTGGTATGACTATAGAAGGAATTATAGCTCCATCTATTGAATTCAAGACTTTGCAAACATATAGCTCAAGTATAACCATAAACAATGAAGGATTTTACTCTGTAAATTACCAAATATCCTACTTCTTTACCTCAACATTTATCGAGTCTCTGAACGGCCCTGAAATCATTAGCGTCGATCCTGGAACTAGTTCAACTTTTGAAATAGATATAGTACCCTTATCAAAAATACCAAGGGAAGGGGGAAGCCTACTACATATTGAAATTACAGATATCTATTACTCTGAAAGAGCTACCATTGTACTTAGCTATTCAGAGACTGAGATTGAAGTGATAGAGCAAAGTTGCAATAGGCGTGCCGTCTTGCTAGGTCAAGATATTATTTGTAAAAGTACGATTACTAACAACGGCTATGTCAGTGATTCACTAACAATAAATGTTATTGCAAGGAATGAAAACGGTTTAACTGAAATAATAGACCAAATAAATATTGAGAATCTTGAATTTCAAGAATCATTGGTCATGAGAACTACATATTTCCCAGATACAGATGATAATTTCCAAATGATTTTAGAAATTAATGCTAATGGAAGACTGCTAACTTCAAGTGAAATGCCTGAAACAATAAATGTAGTTACTGCCCCAAATGAACCCAAAACTGAAACAAACCAGTATAGTGCTCCCAAAATAGAGATGAGTCATACTGTCTTTGCAATTTCATTTGCAGGTATGGCCTTCCAATTCCGGAGATCGGAAAATTTCAGATATTTGACTTTTAAATTTTTCATCCCTATGTATTCAAGACTACAGAAAGACACGCTTGCCGATGAACCTACAAGACAACGACTTTTGACTACTATCTATACAGAACCAGGCTCCAATTTCACATTGTTAAAAGAAAAATTAGGATTACACAATGGAACACTTGCTCATCATCTCAATATCTTAGAAACTAATCAAATGATAGCCTCTCACAGAAGTGGTAGACAGCGTCTCTTCTTCCCATTTGGAAGCACAAACAATAACAATATACGCAATTCATTGATAACTAACCCTACACAAAAAGATATTATCCAGATGGTTAAGGAAAATCCTGGAATAACACAGTCGATGATTTCGCAGAAATTAGGAATGAGTAGACAAAAAATAAATTATCATGTAAACTCTTTATCTAACAATTCAATCCTAAAAGTGGAAAGACAAGGTAGAATCACCAGACTCTACCCTATGCACTTCACTTAGTGGCGGGCCAGGAGGGATTCGAACCCCCGGTCGATCGGTTAAGAGCCGATCGCTTTACCTAGCTAAGCTACTGGCCCACTCATAGTTAACGGGAAAAATGCCCTTAAAAAATTATATCTAAACTAAAGAATAATATCACTAAGGATAAATAATAAGAAAATGACAAACCCGATTGCGCCTCTCCAATCGAAATTTACAGCCCAATTTGTAGTAGCTGTAGCCATTTCTTGAGGTGTCTTCGTACTCGATTCATATAATGCATCGACTGTATTACCTGATCTATTAGAATTGTAATCTCCAGTATCTACACTAGAAGAACTCAATTTCTTCTGTTCCCAACCGCTTGATCTCTCCCATTTATTACTTGACCAGTCCTCATTTCCATAGCCTGCTCGAATATCTGTGCCAATTATATTTGAACCTGCAACATCAAGTGCTCTTATTTTCCTCTTAGCCATTTCAAGACCTGAAATAGCCAGCATTATACTAGCTGCAAAAAGCAATAATCCCCCTACATCTGAATCAAACTGAATACTGTAAATAGCCAATCCATTCCAAGCAGCATGGATAAAAACAGCCAAAAGATAATACTTGACAACAATTGAAAACGATTGGCCTTCAACTTGGTACTTTGCGATGCCATAACCCGTAAATGAAGTAGCTACAAGATGAAGAAGGATGGATGAAAATGTTCGAAGTAAAACTATCAAAAATATCCCCCAAATACCTGCAGAAACAGCACCTTCTGAAAGACCATAGAGAACATTCTCCGTGGCTCCAAAGCCCAAACCACAAGCCGCACCATAAACAATTCCGTCCTCAACTTCATCTATCTCATTGCGAACTGTAGTATTCCTAAACATTATGAGTGGCTTAACAAACTCTTCAACAATAGGTGCAATCACTACAACAGTCAAAACGATTGTTAGATTTTCTATATCCTCAAGACTATATGCATCGGATTCGACCAACATTACTAACAAAAATGCAGTTCCTAATGCATTGAAGATACCTGCTAAAAAAACACCAGAAAGGGCCCCCCAAACAAAAGCCAAGCCGATTGTTTCCCACGGTTCTACATCTGCTTTCTCAGAATCTCTAATGGATTTAAGGTAAAAATATGCAGGGACAAAAGAAAGTAATGAGGCGAAAACGAATCCTAATATACCTCCCATCGCTACAAAAGTCAGAACTAATATTAGTAGGATAAACCATTGCTTTTTACTTAATTTTACCACGTCTCGCCTCTCTATGTAACATGAACACGGCCGAGGTGCACATATAATATTCCACGTCTAACCATTTTATTCATTTGAAGACGGGGGTTTGCAATCCCCTCATTTTCAGCTTCACTAATTAATGTGTCTGGATTAATGCCCTCTCCTAAATCCAAAGACCGAACCAATTCTAACAAACGGAATTTTGGAGTCTCACGTATGCTAATTGGGTCTTCTTCTTCAGGTTCATCTTTTTTCCTAGTAATCGTTGCCCTCCTAGCTAGGAACGATTTTTTCTTTGGTTTTGCCTTTTTCTTTATAGTGACCTTCCGAGGTGCTTGATCTCTCAAAGGACCTGCGACTGCATCTAACTCCGCCTCAGCTTTAGCAGCTTCTTCCTGAAACTCTTCTAAATATTCCTCTATTAAATCTCTAAGAAGTTCAGCCGGGGTCATCCCTTCAACTTTTGTGCGACTATTGAACAAATCCCAATCTTTACGAAAGTCATCTGGAATGCTCATTCGGAAATTAAGCCGCTTCGGAGCCACAAATACACAGGGCATCTGGTTGTATAATACTTATCCCCAAACATTCAAAATAAAAACCCTCGCTGATACCCTATATAACTTAATAAAACTTAAAAGAAAAGCCTATTTTCTAATTTATATATTCATCGTCTATTACCTTGGGAAAAATCAAAGAAAACTCTAATCTTATAATTAAAAAAAATAAAATTTTTGCTAAGACATAGTTTATAAATTACCAATTTATAATAATTCTAAATATTTAGACTCTAACTGACTAACTATACTAGACCACGAAAAACCTTTCGAAAAATCTCTTCCAAAAGTACCCATCTCTCTCTTTAACGAATCATCCTCTAGTATAGAAAAGATAGCCGCTGAAAGTGCCTTAGGGTCGTTATAATCAACTATCAAACCATTTTTGCCCTCAGACATTGCTTCAGGAATTCCCCCAACCCTTGTTGCCACCACTGGTGTCTGAGCGGCGGCGGCTTCAAGAAGAACAATTCCAAATGCTTCGTACTCAGAAGGCAATACAAGAATTTCTGCTGCAGACAACGCTGAACGATAAATTTCATCATCAACATGACCTAAACGATGCATTCTCACCCCCATAGATATTGCTAACTTATCTAAATCCTTACCCAGACCCATATCAGCCCCCATAACAACCAAATCAACGTTGACAGATTCACATATGGACATGGCTTCTATTAAATCAGGAATTCCCTTATTTGTAGCAAGTCTACCTGCAAATATTACAAATCTTTCAGATATTCCTGGATAGCTATCTCTGAATGTCATTTTATCTGGAACCTTCTCCCACTCTGACCAATCAATTCCATTATAAATTATCTTGATATTATCTTCACTAAGACCTATCTCTTTGACTAACATCTCTTTTTCATGATTACTTACACAAGTAATGAGATCTGCAGATTCCATAGTAGATTTACCTATCTTAGAATCATAAAAATTCCTAAGCGTACGACGTTTGGCTCCACCCCACATAGACCACGATGGATGAAAGTGGGGGGTTATTACCCAAGGTGTTGATTGGATTCTTTCCTTAATCCACGCAGCATGATTCTGAAAGTATCCATAAGAATGTGTATGAATTATATCTGCTTTCTTTTTTAGAAAAGATGTTACCATCCCTGGAGCTAAAACATAGTGAGCCTCACCCGATATTGAAAATGCACTATGTCTAGAAACTGGAACACCGGAAACCTCAGAAGGCATCTTCTTCTTAACAAAAGGCGTTTCTGTATACAAATCAGTAGTAATTACTTCTACTTTATGGCCTCTAGCTAGTAATCCCTCAGAATATGCTTTAACTACAGTTTCAGCCCCCCCTGGGGCTGGAGGATATCTAACACAACCTTGTATTATATTCACTGAATTGCTATACAAGGCGCCTTTTAAGCCCCCGACCTTACCCCTATGTTGTCTGAAACGAGTGATATTAGCAGGCCTTTGTCACGGCACCTTGAAGAATTGCGAGCTCATCTATTATTTCCATTTATTAGCACTATAATCCTAATGCTAGTACTCTTTCCACTAGCTGCACAAATGCTTACAAATTTATTGAATATAACAAATATAAATTTAGAAAATATGGCCACATATAGCCCCACAGAGTTTATAAGATTGAAAATATATCTTAGCCTTATTGGAAGCATATTGCTGTCTCACCCACTATGGTACAGAGGAATCTATAATTTTTCAAGTCCGGGATTAACTTCAAAAGAAAAGAGAGGAACGATTATCTGCCTTTTACTGGGAACCATCCTTTTCCTAGTTGGCAATACGCTAGGATTATTTTACTTAGCCCCATATCTCCTAGATATCCTACTAGATGAAAACCATTTAGTAATAGCAAAACTATCAGTGTATCAAACCGCGAAACTACTAATTTCTATTTCAATTTTTTCAGGTATTTTAGTTAGCCTACCTATCTTAATCCTACTTGCATCTGAATACACTGAAAGCAAGAAAAGTCTAAAAAAATACATATATATTTTAATTGGATTTCTAATTATTCTAGGCACACCTGAACCATCCCTGGTAGTTAATTTAATCTTTCTAATCTTATTTGCAGCCATAATGGAATTCACACTTTTGATAGTAGGTGGTCCAGAATGAGAATTCGTCAATTTGAAAAGAATCTTGTCTATTCTATTATTACATTTACCACATTAATACGTGTCTATCATCACTATAATTGGAGATTATGGGGTAGTGATTCAGGTGAATATCTATACCTAACCAGATATCTGTTAGACACAGGCAGTATGCTAAATGAAAATTACATTGGATGGGGACGTGCATACCCTGATTTTCAAGGTATGCAAATTTTTGCCGGCACCATTTCTTTAATGACTGAAATTGAATATCATGTTGCTTTATTGTGGTTTGTTCCTTTGGCCTCAGCTCTAGCAATACCTATGCTTTTTGTTATTGGAAAAAGAATGGTTGGCTTTCTTCCTGCTACTTTTGGTTCAGCATTCTATGGAGTTACTTTTGGCGTTGTGTATGCTAATTCACATCCAATGCCTGGAGGTCTGGCTGAAACATTGGGTTTCGTTTTTCTTTATAGTTGGATAAAGTGTTTGGAATCTCGCAAAGTTTTCATATTACCTACCAAAATATTTGAAAGACCCTGGTCGTTAATTTTCTTGCTTTCTTTCCTAGGCCTTCTAATTACACATCACTTTACTCTATTATTGATGACTGGTGCAATATTAGGAATACTGATAACAGAAATTGCTGCAGGAAACAAAGGAATAGAAAAACAGGGTATAATTGGAATAGGTCTAATTTCCATCACAACTTCAATCTATTGGTTACTATATGCTGATTCATTTGGCAATATGCTAGATCAAAGCGCATTTGAATTTCTACCAGATAATATCTCTGTTACACTAGTTATGACGTTAATTCCACTATTTGCCCTCACTCTTCTTTGGTTTGTCAAAGATTCCTTAAAATTACCGGTATTCTCAGAGAATTTAACACACCATACATTAACAAAACGAATGTTGATTGCATTCACCATTTCTTTCGTTGTAATTCTTCTTACCCTTTGGAAAGGAGTACCTGGTACACAAATACCGGTTGGAATGGAAGCTGTACCTTACCTGATGGTAAATTTAGCTTGGATATCGATGGCTGCAGCTCCTACCTTGGTTATATCAAAAAAATATGGGTGGGGATTGTGGGGGTGGTTATTACCTATGTTGTCACTAGCTGCAATCGGAGCAATAACTGGATCTCATCTACTGATTGCATACAGACATGCACCTTACCTTTTAGCACCTGTTGCATTAATTGCGGGTATTGGTTTTCAATATTTCTTAAAAGGTTTTGAACACACTAAGAGAACAACCATAGCAGTTGGTTTTTCATTGCTATTCTTAGGATGTTCTGTTGGAGCATATCCTCCACCATCTGTGATGGGTGGATTCCAAGAAGGCACTAGTCAAGAAGAATTTGATGCCATCTTGTGGTTTAATTTTGTAGAAGATGATAGCTTAGTTGTTAGTGACCACAGGTTGAGTAGTCTAACTTTTGGACTAACAAAAACCAACGCTAGCTGGGAAAATGGTGCAGTTGTGATAACAGGAAATACTGAAGAAGCAATAGCTGCCAGCGAAGCACTATCAACACCCCAAGCAGGAGTAAAACAAGTGACCTACATAGCTCTTTCAAATGAAATGCAAAAAGGTGTAGCTCTCTTACAATGGGATCCTGCTGAGGAACTAACTGGTGAGGCCAAGACTAAATTTACCGACAATAAACAATTTCCCGTCTGGTTTGATAATGGCGATACCTCTATTATGAGGATGAATCCTTACTAATTATGCTACCAGCAGATGCAAAAAAAGAAGCAAAGAAGATTTCTGACTGGATTATTGAAATACGAAGAGAATTACACAGACACCCCGAACTGATGTATGAAGAAGTCAAAACTAGTGCATTAGTCAGAAGAGAATTAGACAAATTAGGAATTACTTATCAATCCCCAATTGCTAAAACTGGCGTATTAGCTTCAATTGGTAATGGAAATGGACCTTGTGTAGCTCTCAGAGCTGATATGGATGCTTTACCTATACATGAAGAAACTGATGTACCATTTAAGAGTGAAATCGATGGGAAAATGCACGCCTGTGGACACGATTGCCACACAGCTATGTTGCTGGGAGCTGCTAAAATATTAAAGTCTAAAGAAAATGAATTTAATGGAACAATAAAATTATTTTTCCAACCTGCAGAGGAAGGAGGTGCCGGAGGCAAATTAATGAGGGAAGAAGGTGCTTTAGAAAATCCAACAGTTGAAAGAATATTTGGACTTCATGTTTGGCCACAAATGCCTACAGGTCAAATTGGATCTAGAGAGGGAACATTTCTTGCTGCAACAACATTTTTAGATTTAACAATAAAAGGAGTAGGAGGCCATGCTGCAGTTCCACATTTAACAAAAGACCCTGTATTAACATCTGCTCAAATTATAACCAATCTTCAATCAATCATATCTCGTGAACTAGACCCTTTAGATTCTGGTGTTGTAAGTATAAGTGCAATACAAGGAGGTCAAGCTGCAAATGTTATTCCACCTGAAGTTAAGATGTTGGGAACTCTAAGATCATTGACTATGGACGGTCTAAAGAAATTACAAAATAGGGTAAAAGAAGTTGCAGAAAAGATAGCTGAAGCTCACGATTGTGAGGCAATCGTAGAATATCCTGGTAATGATTATCCACCTACTGTAAATGATAGTGAAATGTGGGATTTCGCAAAGAAAGTGGGAAGTGATATGTTAGGTAAAGAAAATGTAAGTGATCTTGATGCTGTAATGGGTGGAGAAGATTTTGCATATTACACTGAAAAAGTCAAGGGATGTTTCGTTGTTTTAGGAATGCAGAATGAAAAAATTGATGCGATTTATAGTGTACATCATCCAATGTTCAAAGCAGATGAAGATGCACTACATATTGGTACTGCGCTACACACTGTTTTTGCGTTAAAAAGTTTGAAAGAATTAAGCAGTTAATTATTCAACAGTAACTGACTTAGCTAAATTTCTAGGTTTATCAATTTCAGTTCCTAAATCATGCGCTATGTAGTATGAAAGAAGTTGTAAAAATACAGCAATAGGGAAAGGTGAAAGGATTGGGTCTATCTCAGGTAATTCAAAATAATAATTTGAGATTTTAGGAACATGCTGGTCACCTTTTTGAGCAACCGTTATTATTGGAGCCTTTCGTGCAGACATCTCCTCTATATTAGATATTAATTTAGAATATGTGTGATCTTGAACTGCAATAGCAACTACAGGGGTATCCTCTCCTAATAGTGCCAAGGGTCCATGCTTCAACTCACCAGCAGGATAACCTTCAGCATGAATATAGGATATCTCTTTGAGCTTAAGAGCACCCTCTAGAGCCAAAGGATAATTGATATTCCTACCCACGAAAAACACAGATTTAGCTTTGGTGAAATGTGGAACAAGAGCCTTTATTGATTCGCAATGATTCAACACCTGTGTTATCGTACTAGGAATTTTCCTAAATTCAGATTCCCACAATTTGAGTTGGGGATGATCTAAAGAACCTGAATTAAAGGCTAAATGAACTGCAAGAGCATAAAGTGCTTGCATTTGTGTCATGAAAGTCTTAGTAGCTGCAACACCTATTTCTTGCCCAGACTTAGTAATGATTACACCATCTACTTCTCTAGTAATTCGACTCCCTGGAACATTACATATTGCAATAGTATGGCAACCTTGCTGCTTTGCAGCTCGTGCAGCTGCTAAAGTATCGGCAGTTTCCCCACTTTGAGAAATTAAAACTACCAATGGGCGTGAAGAAAGAAGCCCGCCTACTCCCTGAACGGGAGCTGCATACCTAAACTCAGAAGAATAGCTTACGGAAACTGGAATAGCAGTCAATTGTTCAATTACATATTTACCTACTAAACCTGCATGATATGAGGTTCCACAAGCAACAATAGACATACTCCCTATTTTCCAATTAAGTCCAAGATTTGCAAGTTTAGAATCGGATAATAACTCAGTTCCCGAATCCTGTAATGCCTTCGGTTGTTCAAATATTTCTTTGAGCATAAAGTGTTCATAACCACCTTTTTCTGCAACCTCCGTGTACTTCTCTACTGTTTCAATATTGTAATCAATTAAACTTAAGTCTGGATTAAAAACATCAATTGACTCCGGAGTTATCCTAACTATTTGATAGTCATCAGGATAAATTATTTGCTGTGTGTATTTCAGTACAGCGTAAATATCACTAGCTACAAAATTTTCTGAATTTCCAACACCTATGACAAGTGGTGTTTCATTTCTAACGGCCACAATCTCATCAGGATGATTCTCATGTATAACTGCTATAGTAAATATCCCTTGAATCTCCTCTAAAGTTTTATGAAGAGCCTTAACTAAATCACCAGAATAATACTTAGAAATAAGAAACGGTAATATCTCAGAGTCAGATTCGCTTAAAAATTTATAACCTTCTGATTCTAATGATTCTCTAATGATCAAATAATTATCTATAGTTCCATTATGAACAACAGCTATAGTATTGTCCGTGTCACTATGAGGATGTGCATTAGCATCAGAAGGTATGCCGTGTGTAGCCCATCTAGTATGTGCTATTGCCGTAGTTGAAGCAGAATTCGATAATTCAGACTCCATATTGGAAATAGGACCTTCTTTTTTACAAATTCGTATCTTATCTTCCTTAAGAGCAATTCCTGAGGAATCGTAACCTCTGTACTCTAACTTTTTTAAAGAATCAATTACTATCTCTTGAGCAGGCTTGTGCCCTGTGTAACCAACTATACCACACATCAGATATTCTCTCCCTGAAAGTCGGCGTTATAAAACTCACCCTCGCCAATGACTGCATTACTCCTCAATATAGATCCTCCCTGAAGTATTGCACGATTACCTATCTGACAATTGTCACCAATCATCGCGCCTCTGTTACTTACAGAGAAAGTTTCGTCGAAGTATAGGATATCTCGCGTGTTAGGTATTGCTATACTATGTGAACCAACAAAAGAACTATTGCCTATTACAGTTCCTTTTAAGCTAGAATAACTTCCTATATCACAATCCTGCATAATGACACTATCTGATATTTCGGAAAAAGAACCAATCGTAACATTATCACCTATAGATACTGAAGAATCAATAACTGTATTTGAACCTATATCACAACTTTCACCTATAGAAATAGGGCCTGTTAAATAAGATCCAGAGCGTATTACTGTACCCCTTCCAATCGAAACCTCGCCCTTGATAACAACATTTTTCTCTATTTTCCCATGTCGATAGAGCAAATTATCTCTTAATGCCAACCTATTACCTGAGATTAAATCCCAAGGATAAACGATATTATGCCAATATTTTGATTCAATAATATCAAAATTAAACTTTGAAACTATATTCTGCAAGGCATCACCAATATGTTGCCCACCTGCTTTGAATAATTGTTCTCCTATTTCCCTATTAATTTTTAGAATTCCTGTGAAATGTATACGGCCATAGGCTTCAGGATTGTCAAATGTAATTTTTGGAGTTCCTTTATCCAATTCAATTTCACCCCATTTAGACCATCTATCAGCTTTACCTGAAAGCAATGCTGGGCCACTAACATTAAGCATAGACCTGAAAGATTCTGGAGAAATATAATTGTCTCCTGGAATTAAAATAAAATCCTCTTTAATCCCTTCCATCCCAATTACCATTGCATCTAAGGTACCCGTACGTTCCTCTTGGAAAAGGTAGTTTATTCTGCAACCAAAAGATGAGCCATCCCCAAAATAGGACATGACGCTATTTTTACCATAACCAACAACCATATTGATTTTTCTTATGCCTGCCTTAACTGCACCTCTCACTAAATAATCCAAAATAGGTCTATTTCCTAGTGGAATCATTCCCTTTGGTCTATTAGCAGTCCAACTACCAAGACGAGCGCCCTCACCAGCTGTCAAAACGATTGCCTGCACAATTTGTGTTCAGCGAGAGGAGTTTATGATACTTATGATTCAACAAAAATATATTTTAGAGGGACCATTAAGACTAATGGATGATACTTGGGATGCTATAATTATTGGTGGAGGGCCTGCAGGTAGTACTGTAGCTAGATACGCTGCAAAAGGAGGTGCTAAAGTACTGGTGATAGATAGACGAAAAGAAATTGGAACTCCCTTGCAATGTGGTGAATTAGTTCCTACAAATAAAGAATTAAGACGTTTATGCCCTAATGTTCCAGATATCGATGAATTATTTCAAACTCCAAAAGAAGCTATCTCAAAGATAACCCGTGAAATGGGTTTAGTAACTCCTTCAGGGAAAAAATTAATTTATCCCTTTGAAGGACAAATCCTTCACAGGCCAGTACACGACCAAAAACTTGTTGATTTAGCAAAAGAATATGGCGCACAATATCTTACAGAATCAAGGGTGAATGACATATCAGATAATACTGTTTTTCTAAAGAATGGGGAGAAAATGAATGCAAATATTATTGTTGGTTGTGGAGGCCCACATGATCCTCTCCGTAAAAAATTCTGGAATGAAAAATCTCTGAACATTTCTGTTAATTTTGTATTAATGGAGGGAGATTTTGAGGATAGGGTGGATCTTTATTTTGGTTCAACTGCGCCTGGAGGTTATGCGTGGATGATACCAAAAAAAGGAGGTGCAAATATAGGAATAGGGATTCAGACAAGATTCGCAAAAGGTAAAAGTTTGAATTCAATGGCTGATGAATTCTTCCAAAAATTTAAGGGTGTAATTACTTACAAAGGTGGTGGAGTACTGCCCATGTCTGGAAGTATCCGTACTTTTACAAAAGGCAACTATATGTTGGTTGGAGATTCCGCAGGTATGGTTCTACCATCAAATGGTGCTGGAATAACAACTGCAATGATAGGTGGTAGAATTGCAGGACAAGTAATTGCAGAACATGTTGAATCTAAAGTGGCACTTAGTAAATATCAAAAAAGATGGAATTTACAGATGGGAAAAGTAATGAAATATTCAAAAAGAGGAATTTCGTGGGGTGGAATGATGTTTAGATCTCCTGATGCATTGATTAATGCCTCATTCAATCGTTTAACAAAACCAATAATTTGGAGGGCTATAACATGCAAACCGATGTTTGGATTATTTTAGACAGTTGTGCCTTCTTAACACAAAAACACCCTGAAGGAAAGTTAGTTACAATACCTGAAATAGAAAAAGAACTAGTGAACAAACAAAGTATACAATATTATTCCAATCTCAAAGAGCATAAGTTAGATATTAAAGAACCAAATAAGACCTCAGAAAAATGGATAAAAAATAAGGCCAACACAACAGGGGATTTAGATGTTTTATCAAATGTAGACCAAAAAATATTGGCATTAGCATATGAATTAAAGGGCATAATTGTTTCAGATGACTTTGCAATTCAGAATGTAGCGCTTTACGTTGGGATAGATTTTGTGTCCTGTAGTGGAAATGAAATAGGAGAGCTGCGAAAGTGGAATTACAAATGTTCGGCATGCAACCATATTGAAGATAACAAAGATGATGAATGCAGAATCTGTGGTAGTACTGATATTTATAGAATTAAATCAAAATAAATCCGTCATCTTTTAAGACGGGAACCAAAGAATGTGAATCAATGCTCATGCAGTAATTAAAGTCATTTTCTAGACCTGCACTTTCCAACATTTTGTAACTTGGAGAAGTTCGACATTTATCTGATATCTGAGCATCTGATAATCTAAATGGGCTTAAAGGATTATCGAATTTGTTCTTAATATATTCTGCACATATTGTATCTTCTACTACCTCCACTCCTAACCTTCCTGAACAAACAATTGATACATCTCCACCCTGATTTACTAAAAAATTAACCACAGCCGAACAGTTGCAGAAGGTGCCCATTACTACTAGCGGAGAACCTGCTGAAGCAACTACCATCTTGGAACCGTTAGTAGTGCTAGAAAGAATTGTTCGTCCTTCTAAATTAGCCTTCGACATTTCTTCTGGAGAAGATCCCAAATCATATCCTTCTATCTTCTGGCAAAGCCTTTCACCAGACCTTAGTGCATCTGGATATTCTTTGAATTTTTCACTTAGATGCTCTCGACTAGAACAAGGGACTATTCTAAGAGCTCC
>CAZOEZ010000022.1:0-17312 GCA_964578995.1 uncultured archaeon | reverse complement strand
GGTTTTTTTTCAGCTATGTTTCGGAAGATGTTTGGTGGAGAGAATTTCTTCTTAGGAAAGTATGAACATCCAGATGGTGGAAAGTTAACTTTTGCACCTTCAATACCTGGACATGTAGAGCACAGACAATTGACAAATAATAGCTTAAACATCATGGCAGGCGGTTTCTTAGCTTGTACTCCTGGAGTTAATATTAAGGCTAAATTTGGAGGTTTAAAGGCATTATTTTCAGGTGAAGGAGCTTTCTTGCTTGAAGCTTCAGGAAGTGGTGATTTATTTTTCAATTCTTTTGGTGGTGTAGTTGAAAAACAAATTAATGGTGAATTTATTGTTGATACTGGACATGTGGTTGCATTTGATCCCTCTTTAGATTATAAGATTACAGGAATGGGGAGTTTCAAATCAACAATGCTTTCAGGTGAAGGTTTAGTTATGAAATTTTCAGGAAATGGTAAATTATACCTTCAGACACGTAATGTTTCAAGCATTGCATCTTGGCTCACTCCGAGGTTAGGATGAATGTAAAAATAGATACAGAAGGCGCATTTGGTTCTGCCTTAGTCACATTGGAAGCTGGTGAAAAATTTGTATCTGAAGCAGGTGCGATGTATCGAGCTTCTCCGAATATGGAGATATCTGTAGAATCCCGAAAGAAAAAGAATGAGGGTATGTGGGGAGCTTTGAAATCAGGCATAAAAGCAATGTTTGCAGGAGAATCATTTTTCTTGTCATCATATACTCCTAATGATGGTCAGGCTGGTGAAGTGGGATTAGCACCAACCCATCAGGGAGAAGTTCGTAGTGTTAAAGTTGGGCCAGAGGTATGGATTTGTTCTGGTGGTAGTTATCTAGGTTCATCAGGTGGAATCACATTAGATACACAATATCAAGGTCTGAGCAAGGGAATGTTCAGCAAGGAAGGTTTAGTCTTTGTCCAAGCCTCAGGCGAAGGAGATTTGTTAGTGAATGGCTTTGGGAGAATTAGTAGTGTGGATGTTAGAGGAGGTATTACAATAGATAATGGTCACCTTATCGCATTTACAGAAGGATTAGAATATACAATAAGCAAAGCAGGGGGAGGTTGGATTTCCTCTATGATGTCTGGTGAGGGATTAGTCATGAAATTTAGTGGGCAAGGAAAAGTCTTAGTTCAATCTCATGATCCAAGTCGTTTGGGTGGAGTTTTAGGTCCATTATTACCACCGAGGGAGGGCTAATGAAATACGACATCGTTTCAGCACCTTCGTACTCACTTGTAGAACTTAGTTTGAATGATGGCGAGTCTGTTATTGTTGAACCAGGAGCAATGACTTGGATGGATACTACAATAAAGCCTAAAACTGAAATGAAAGGGGGTCTTTTTGCAGGAATTACAAGAAAGTTTGCAGGTGAAAGTTTCTTTCTTAACACATATACTGCTGAGGGGGGCTCAGGAACTATAGGAATTGCGCCTGGATATTCAGGTGATATAATTGTACGCGAATTAAATAATGAAACATTGTATATGGAAAGAGGAGCTTATCTTTGTCATGTAGGAAATATAGAAACAAGTGCGACATGGGAAGGTTTTTCAGGTACATTTGCAGAAGGAATGTTTGGACTGAGAGTGAGCGGTACAGGATTATTATTTTTTGGTTCCTATGGTGATGTTCAAGAAGTCGAAGTCGATGGTTCATACACAGTAGATAATGGATATGCTGTTGCTTGGGAGGAGAATCTAGACTATAGTATTGGACGTTCTGGAAGAAGTATTAGATCATTCCTTTTCAGTGATCAATTAATTTGTCATTTCCATGGACATGGGAAATTGTGGGTACAGACACGTAGTCCTAGAAATCTAGCAGCCTGGGTCCATCCTTTTAGAAGGGTTAAATCAAAAAACGATTAATCTAAGCGTAATTTTCAGGCCTTGGCATTTCTGCCTTCAAACCTTTACGCTTTCGAATATCTTCAGTTATTCCATCGAGTAATTCTCTTGGTAATGCTTCATAGCCTGCAAATTCAGTACTCCAGAGAGCGCGACCACCAGTTGCAGATCTTATTTCACTTGCAAATCCGAACATTTCCTTTACAGGCGCTTTTGCAGTAATGACTGCCATATCGCCTTCGGTTTCCATACCTGCGATTTCAGCTCTTCTCTGTGACATTTCGCCAGTAACAGATCCCATTAATTCTTGAGGAACATTAATGTAAACATTTTGTTTTGGCTCCAACAAAGCTACACCGGCTGAAACTAATGCACCATTAATTGCATTTCTGACTGCAGGTATAGTTTGCGCAGGTCCTCTGTGAATAGCATCTTCATGAAGTTTCGCATCATTCAAGATAATTTTCACACCCATCATCTTTTCATTAGCTCGAGGTCCTCTTTTTACGACCTCATTGAAAGCCTCAATAAGCAATTCCCTAGTTTCAAATAAATTCTGAATACCTTTTGTAGCATCGACGAATACACATCCATTTTCGATACACAGAACACCTCTTCCATGAACTTTAGTCCAGCCCATATCAATTAGCTGTCTAGCTACATCTTTTGCTTTCTTAATATTTCCTGAAGGAATAGTTCCATCTACAATAGCTTCTCGAATATCATCTTCTAATGGTTCAACAGTGATATAATATCTGTTGTGTTTATTAGGTGATTTACCTTCAAAGTCTCCTGGAGACGTCATAGCTACTGTTTCACGATAAACTACAATAGGCGGTGATGTGGTAATTTCTACACCATGCTCATTTTTAATTCTATATTCAGTAATTTCTAAATGTAATTCTCCCATTCCAGACATTAAATGTTCTCCAGTTTCTAGATTACTATCAATTTGGATAGATGGGTCAGATTTAGCAACAGCACGAAGAACTTCTACTAATTTAGGTAAATCTTTGGTATGCTTTGCTTCAATTGCAGTAGTTACAACAGGATCGGAATTGTGTACAATTCTTTCAAATGGAGTCATTTCTTTATTTGAAGAAATAGTTGAACCGGATTGCGCATCTCTTAATCCTGAAACTGCAATAATATTTCCAGCAGTTACAGTTTCAGTTGCAATACGATCACCACCAACGAACATACCCACAGATTGTACCCTGTTTGCATTTGGCATTCCTGCAACGTACATCTGGTCACCTTTCTTAATAGATCCTGAGAATAATCTTCCAACTGCAATTTCACCTGCATGAGGATCCAGAACAACTTTAGTCACCATAAATGCGGAATCACCATCGGCATTAGCATTCACCATTGACTGGCCAATTTCTTCTTCAGCTTCTCCTCTCCAGATATGTGGTATTCTGTACTTCTGTGCAATATTTGCAGAGGGCAATTTCTCAACAATCATATCTAGTAATACTTCGTGTAATGGGGCTGCATGGGCCAGTTCTTTTCTCTGTTCTTTTTCCATGAAATCATAAATTTGTTTAAAATTAACATTTTTCTTTGCCATGAATGGAATTGATGTAGCCCAATTATGATATGCAGATCCGAAAGCCACAGTTCCAGTCTGAGCATCTACCATCCAGTCTTTTTTGAATTCATCGGGAACTATTCTTGAAATCAATTTATTAACTTCTGTAATTATTTTTCCAAATCTTTGCATCATATCCTCAGGTGTGACCTGAAGTTCTGCAATTAATCTGTCTACTTTGTTTATGAATAATACAGGTTTGACTTTTTCTTTAAGTGCCTGTCTAATCACGGTTTCAGTCTGTGGCATTATACCTTCTACAGCACAAACAACGATGATTACTCCATCTAAAGCTCTCATAGCTCTTGTTACGTCACCGCCAAAATCTACGTGCCCTGGTGTATCAATTAAATTAATGAGGTAATCATTACCTTTATGTTCGTGAACCATCGATGCATTTGCAGCATTGATTGTTATGCCTCTTGCAGATTCTTGCTCATCAAAATCGAGCATCAGCTGCTTACCAGCTAAATCTTCAGACATCATACCTGCTCCAAAAATTAGATTGTCAGAAAGTGTAGTCTTTCCATGGTCAATATGCGCAGCGGTACCTATATTGCGTATATAATCTAGCTTCGTGAATAAAGCGGTTGCACGCTTTATGTTGTCTTCTTTACGGCCCATTTTTAATCACTTTAGTTATGTGCAGCTTCAGCCTGCCGTTCAATTTCTTCTTTTTTGCCCACTGCATAGGAGTCAGGATTAGCCTCAGAGGCAAGCATTAATTCTTTGGATAATGCGTTTTCAATGGAACGTTGTTTTTTAGATGATTCAATTGCACCAATGCATAAATTTCTGATTGCAGTATCAACTCTCCTTGTTGGAGAAACATCAACCCCACTGTATACTCTAATTCCACCGTATCTTAGTGAGACTACGGCAGCTCTAGGTGCAGAGTTTTCTAAAGCTTTAACCATAATTTGAGCTGGATTTTCCTTCTTTTTAGAATTTATAATGTCAAAGGAATTCTTCAAAACATTATAAGCCTGAGCTTTTTTTCCAGTATATTTTTCGGAACGCATTAAATTGTTTATGAATCTTTCAATCACAGTGAGGTTTCCTCTTCCAAATCTCTTTTTGGAATGTCTACCTCCAGTATGAGGAACTTGGAAAGCATCTAAGTTGATGTATTTCTCTAAGGTTGTATCTTCAATATTAACTTCAGTTAAGTCCCATTTTCCAAACAATGGCATGACAGGCATGTCCGGTTCTGGAACAGCAACTTCTTCTTCTGTAGCACTCTCTTCAACTTCAGCCATAATTACCTAATTGGTTTCTCTTTCCTACCGCGGACCATTTCTTTCAGAGATACGTTGTTTACTTTGGCTACTCTGTATCTGACACCAGACAGATCTCCGTATGATCTTCCCATTCGCCCTCCAACACCTTCTATGAGGACTTCGTCGTGTTCATCGATAAAACTTATTGCTAAATTACCAGGAGCTAGTGCCGTTACTTGCCTCCCATTTTTGATTAATTGAACTCTCACACATTTTCTAATACCTGAATTAGGTTGTTTTGCTTCAACACCTACTTTTTCGACTACAATTCCCTTAGCTTGCGGTGCACCTTGTAGAGGGTCAGCCTTCTCTTTGAGCTTCATGACTCTCTTTCGATAGTATCGGTCATTCCATCTTTGTTTCTGGCGTTTGTTACGCTGACCTGATGCTGTGTAGAGTCCTTTTGCCACTCGTTATTCTCCTTCCTGAAAAGACAGGAATGCTCGCGAGAAGGGGGCTGTATATATACTGTTCGGCTTTTCGTCGAGAGTTTATTTTTTTTCCAATCAAAAAGCCGGGTAAACCTTTTGTCCAGTAACCTTGCAAGGGGTCCAAGCCACCGTAGCTTAGCCCGGTTGAGCGGCTGACTTGTAATCAGCAGGCCGAGGGTTCAAATCCCTCCGGTGGCTCCAACCATTTATTCTTATTTAGGCATACATTTGCGGTTTTATCTTGAGGTAAAGTAATAGATAGAATGTTGCGCAGTACATCAGTAAAAAATGATATATGGAAGCCAGTAAAACTGTTGGCTCGACAGTCAATCGAAGGCCCTATCATACATTCATCATGTAATTATAGAGGAGATGTAGTAGCAGTTTTGACAGCATCAGGTTTCAGTATATTTAATAATCGTGAATTATTAGTTTCTATTTCCTTAAATGGTGGAAAAAAATTATGTGTTACAGAAGATACTAGCAGTATTTTTGTTTTAACAGATGAAAAATTATATTGTTACAATGCATGGGGTGAGATTAAATGGGAATATAATGGAATTGACAATCAAACGCTTATTAGTATATCTAAATTTGGGAATAGTATAGTTTTATCAAAGGGAAATAGCTTACAGATCTTAGATCGTTTTGGTGATTTAAAATCTAATATTAGTTTCGATTCTGAGATATTATCTTTATCACAGTCTCCCAAGAAAACAATTGTTGTTTTGACTAAAAATTCGCTTATTATCGTTGTAAATGGGGAGGAAAAATACAAAATAAATAATGGAAGTCAATATTCTCTGGTTTATTGTTCTTCGGATAGCATACTGGTAACATCTAATGATTCTATGGCTGCATTTTCTTATTCAGGCAATGAATTGTGGGTTAAAGACTATAAGGTGAAGAATCTTACATTTTCGAACGGTGGAATTAAGCATGTGTTTGTTAAAGACTCAAAAACACTTGTTTGTCAAGATAGGAATGGCGACGACGTATGGGATTATAGTTCCCGAGAGAATTTTGATGGAGCAATGATAATTGAATCTGGAAAAATGGTCGGCATTTTTTCAAATAATGTCTTTCATGTAATTGATGAGATTGGGCAACAGTCGTGGTCATACCAAGCTAGAGAGCGGATTGTTAATTTTTCATTTTCAAATCATGGTGGAGATGTTATTCTAGTCTCGGAGAACAAAGTCCATTGGTTTCAGAATGAAGGTTTTCTTAGAATGCAAATGGATGATGCTTTTAACAAAGCAAAGAATTTATTTGACAAGGTGTCTATTTATGAGCCTAATCTAGAACCTATAAAACATGATATTCAAAAGGCTCAATCGATGCAAAGTGGAAACTTTGCACTGATTAGTGAATCGTTTCAATTGATTCATGAAGTAAATAATCGATTATCATCACTTCAACAAAGACATGTTGGGTATTTGGACGCACTGCCTTTTTTTCTGGAGGCATTAGGTCTTCAAGGTGCTCAGACTGATGAAATGATTCCATTACTTTATCCTTATTATTCATTACATAGTGATTTACAGAGCATATCCTATATTGATCGGTCTATACAAAAAGCAGAGAATGTAATTAACAAACTTACCAGGTTCAACAATATTCCTCCTCCAGAATCAGGCTCTGATAATCACAAGAATTTCTTGAGGGATGCTAAAGTTGGAGTTTTATCAGAGATTGATAATTTACGTGGTCTTATTGAAAGTACGGAAAGAGATATCAAGTCTTTAGAAAACAATGTCAAAACCCTTATTATCGATTGGTTGAAAACGGGAGAATTAGATTCCGAGCCAAAGCCATTCTTGTCTACTTACCAGAAAAGTTCAGATATCCGTAAAACAAAAGTCCGAATAATCAATGACAAAATAGACAATCACCTCGCATTTGTAAATTATAATGAGGATCATAATCTTCTGGTTTTGTCATCTTCTAGTTTTTCTGCAAAAGAGATAGTTAGTCTAAATTTAGATATAAAGAATGTATCACGTCAAAAAATAGACAATATTTTCTTACGTATTAAGGTCGAGGGGACAGGTATTAGTCTTGTAGATCCTCCCTCTGGTGTTATTAGATTGAATCATTTAAAACCTAGTGAATCCGTTTCACCTTCGTTTAATTTTAATCCTGTAAATCGTACATTTACAAAAATAGCTATGGTTTTACAATATCATGATGAGCTATCAAGACTTCATACCATATGGCTAGGTGGAATCGAGGCCGATTTCTTAGGTTGTTATATTCAACCTTTGCAATTAGATGCTTCAAAACATGATTCTCTACGATTAGACTACAAAGAAAATACTACGCATTCTGTAATTAATGTTGAGGGTTTATCTATAAAAAAATTAACAGATATTTCAAAAAATCTACCAGGTCTTTATCTTTGTGATCGCAAAACTGAGACTACACGTTCTATACTTTATCACTCAGGCAAATCCAGTTTGGATGATTCACAATATTTGTCAATGATATTCATAAGGACGGTTGGAAATGAAGATTCCTTGAGAACAGTTTTAGAGTTGATATGTCATGCATCCAGTATAGATAATTCTGCAGAACTCAAGGAGGAATTATTGTCATACTTAAAAAATAAATTCCTTGCAGCTAGCGGTCGTTTGGTTTAATATTCACGCCATCTATGCTTACATTTAGTACATTGATAGAATCTAGTAGTGGGTTCATCTGCAGCTCTTGTTTGTCTAAGATAGAATGTGGCTTCGTTATTCTTGCACTTGTCACATATAATTTTTGTTTTGGGTAGCGTTCCTTCAATTCCTTCCGTTACAACAATTTCTTTATCCATTTGTTTTCTTTTAGTTACAAGTTCTTTACCTTTTTCTTCAGAGTGTCCACAATTTGGTCTTTTACATTCTCTTCGCCCTGTGGCTCTGTTCAAAACAAGTATTGATTTACATTTTGGACAGAACATACTAAATTACATCCTCAACCAATTCAGTTGCTTGGTTTGTAGTAGTTCCATTTGTTCCGAATATAATGCAAATTATAGTCTGATATTGCAGTGACATAGCATTGTCATCAAAGAGATACCCCGTTTGTTTGTTCCAAACGAATGCTTTGATTAGGATATCGTCGCCGTGCGCGTCAAAAAATAGGTTAGCGGGTTGAGTAGCGTAATGAAATCTTTCGCTTTCCCATTGATAAATTCTAAAACCTGAGGCTAAATCTACTTCATCATCTCTGAGTTCTATTCCATCAGGTTTTTCTTTAGACCCTAGAGTAAGGCCCTCTTTGTTTGCCTCTTCACGGACGATCTCTATGACTCTGCCTTGTAGCCTAAAATCTTCCAAGTTTAGAATGGAGCTCATTGTAATCACTATGAGTTTTCCCGATTGATCATTAGCTGTTTCATAGGACACACTTGATAATTTCACGTGCCCTGCAAACTCTTTTGAGTATTCTATGTCAAACGGGCCATTCCACATGCCGTTTGCAAGATAAAGAGAGGAACTTGGAATATAAGCAGGATTGTAATTTACAAGTTGAGGGCCTATTATGAGGAACCCAAGCAGGGCAACAAAAGTTAGTGCAAAGAATCTCTTCAGCCAGCGTCTTCCACCTTCTTTTTCCCATCCACCAACACGAAGTTCCGGCTCTTCCATAATATTTGTATTTAGTCTTCAGTAATAAGAACTGCTTCAACTGGGCAAACAGATTCGCAGGCACGACAAATAATGCATTCTTCTTCTCTTATCATTATAGCTTTCTTGTCAGAGGCAGGGTGATTTGGTGTATCAAACCACTCAAATACTTCGACTGGACATGCATCAATACAGGCACCATCTGCGACACAAAGATCAAAGTCAACACCTACAACAGTACCCCAAATTCCAAGTTTGTCTGATCCCACACCCCCATAAGCATCGTTAGTCTTAGCCCAAATCTGGATAGGTTCACTTTCACCATCATGCGTTGCAACTTTTTCAAAGGTTGAATGGTAGTCTTCGTCTATTGCCATAGATATCAACTTATATTCGACAAAGGTGTTAATAATATTTCTTGTAGTCATGCCCAAATTAAATAAAGACCCTTTGTGAAGGCTGTAAATATGGGTGAAGTTGCCTTAAAGTATCGAATTATGCCGGAATCTCCAGATTCAGATATAGAAAATATAGTATCAAAGATATCTGAAGTTATCCCTGATGATGCTACCGTTGGAGCACATGAAGTAAAGCCATTTGCATTTGGCTTGAATGCTATAATGGTTGCAATTTTGGGGATTGATAGGGATGGTTTTGCTACAGAAGTTGAAGAAGGATTGAATGGATTACCTGAAGTCCAAACGGTAGTTTTAGAAGCGCAATCATTGATTTAATCTTCTGTAAATAAATTAGAACAAGAATATAAACTGCACCCATATTGTGTAATTTATGAGTCCTAAGGCTCCTTTGTCATACCGAACAACAAATCTGACAGTAGGTACCTTTTTACGGATGATGTTCAGACCACGGTATCTCGGCCGAGACAAGATACCTGTTGATGGTCCTCTAATAATTGCAGCCAATCATCTTTCACATATAGACCCCGCATTCATTATGACTGCAACAAAGAGACCTGTTTCCTATATGTCTAAAAAGGAACATTTTGATGGAGCAATTCGGAGATTAGTGTTTAAGCAGGTAGGTGTTATTCCTGTTGATAGAGATGCAGGCGGCACCGATGCTCTCAAAGATGCAGTTAAGATTTTGAAGGAAGGTGGCGCCATAGGTATTTTTCCAGAAGGAACCCGTTCTAGAGATGGAGATATGGGAAAAGGTAAAACTGGTGTTGCAAGACTAGCAGCTATGACAGATGCTGCGGTTGTCCCCGTGGCTATAAGACAGACAGATGATGTTTGGCCAGTTTCCAAAAGAGCTCCTCGACCTTGGAGAAAATTTTACTACAAATTTGGAGATCCTATGTATTTTGATTACAAGGAAAAAACACATGATAATTTCCGTGAATTTACAGACAAGATAATGTCTAAAATCTCTGAATTATCGGAAGAATGTGAAGAATATTGGAACTCTAGAAAAATCACCAATAGATTAAAAAACTGGAAAGATAAAACGCGTCAACGCATTGCATCATGGCGTGAGTAAAAGTTAGAGTAAGGCAGATATCTTCTTGTGAATTTCTTGAACGCGTTTTTCATTTACATGGAAGTCATAAAGCCCTAATCTTGATTGGCTTTGTAACCATATATTTACTTTATTTTCCGATTCAAAGATTCGTATCGCTAAATCATCATGAAATCTGAAAAAAAGAGTAACCTCGGAGGCGTGGATGAATCCCTTTTTTTCATTGACTATTTTCATACGGGGTCGGTTTTTTATAATTTGAACAATCTTTTCTTGAACATTTTCGATGGTGTCATTTAGTTTTATAGGTTTTAGACCATAACCTCTGGTATTAATGTCAGCAACTCTAGTACATTTGGTATGGATTTTGCATTTACCAGGGAATTTATTCCATTTTTTGTCAGGTGCTAAAAAGTAAATGGCATTTATCATAACTAGATATCCGATGATTATTATGAAAGATAGCGTCCAGTATTCTTGATCTAGGTCCATTTATGCTCTCTCTAAGCACTTAAGTTTTACATTTCCATTAACAAGTTCCAACTTAATTTTATCGCCAGTATTAATTGACTGACATGGGTTATCATCGAATGAATGAGCATAGGGGATTCCAAGAAGACTACATGCAGGTATCGTCTGTTGATCTAAGTCTGTATTGATTATTGCTTTTGGTCCATTTCCGTTGTAAAATAGTCCAAGTAAAACAAAGGGAGCTACTGTAGATCCACTGCCCTTTGGAAAAATCAAGATTTTATCTGCCATTGTTTCTCCATTTATGGGATGTCCATCCTCTTCTATTTGCCCAGTGATTCTATTTACAAAGCCCAGAAATGTAATAGGTACATCGGTCACTAGGGCTTCACCTTCAACACTCCATGATTCCTGAGATTGTAACCCCTTTCCATCTATTTCGATTTTTCCGGTTTGATAAGTTTTTGTAGATTCATGGATTTTAATTTTCCCAATTATTTTTTCTTTATTTTCTTTTCCTAGAAGTTCAGGATTTGATGCATACTTTACACAATCAATCAATTTCGAAACTGAAGTGTCAATTGCATTAAGTCCTGATTTCAAGTAGTGTTCAGCCTTCATAGAGTTTGTTAGAATATGTTTTACTTTTTTATGATTATAATGTACCACTTCAGGACATGTTTCACGCAAGATAAGTCCCCCAGCCTCTTCGATTTTGTCCACCAGTCCTTTATCTTTTGCTTTATCAAAATTTAGTGATGAGGTAAAAACCCATAATCTACCATTAGGAATATTACAATCTTCTAAGTATTTGGCAGTCCTCTCAATTTCATCAAAAGACGCTTGCGGACATCCTATCGTTACCAAATCTACTCTACTTGTTGGAGCTAATTCTTCATATCTTTGTTCTAAATCAGATTGCTCAAAACATATTTCAGATTTATAATTAGTAGTGGTTGGTTTACTCGTAAAACTATCAATAAATAGTAGGGGACATCCATAGTTGGCAGCAGCGGCAGTCAGAGCTTTCTTTTCCTCAAAATTCAAGTTTTTAAGTCCAAAGATGTGAGGTATTGGGCCGTATTCCATCTTCCATTTAGGTTTAATTTGTTTTCCAATCCAATCTCCAAGAATTGAATAATCAACGGGCTCGTCTAAATTACATTCTACCTTGATTTTCAGATTAGGAATACGGTTTTTATCTAGTAAAAGCCCATATTCAGGAGTAAAACCACAAAGAGCAGTTGCAATAGCTGACAACCCAGACTCACGATTTGTCCTTAGATCTGTGTAGGTATTAGCAAAGCAAACGGCATTTGATTCAGCCCATGAGGCATTTCCTTTAATTTCCAGATTGTCATACGGAGTACATGATAGTGACAATTCTATACCTAATTTTCCATATGCATCTAGTATGATTTGTTGTTTTTCTAGGTAATCTTTTACAGGAATATCCATTTCTTTGAATTTTGTTCTATCGCATCCTGCAGCATTCAAAGTTGTATCTACTGCTGTTGTAATATTTTCTTCAGTACTTAAATCCTCTAAAAATTTGATTAAACCATCTCCCCCAGTCAATGGTGAAACTCCAGAAACATGTGCAGATACAACAGGCACTAATTGTTCAGCATTAGCAGCTTTTCCTAAGTCGATGAGTAGCCTCATAGCTTTTTGTTTTGTAGAGCCTTGAGCCCCATCCAACATCATTTTTTGCACAGAATTTAACTTCATTAATTCAAATAATCTTCCAAATCTAATTTCATACCTGGTGCAGGTTTAGCAAAATCTGATTTATCCCGATTCATGGGAATAGTACAATCAAACCCAACTTTGACAGTTTCTCGTGTTTCTGGATTCGAACTAGGATCTAGAGATGATCCTTTCACTTCAGTCTTAACAACTAAACCCGAATCTCCCTGAAATCTTGTTGCCATTGCCCATTCAACAGATTGTGGATTTGTAATATCTATGTCTGAATCTACAATCCACACATGTTTCATGGAGGCATGTCCTTCAAAAGCAGCTTCAATTGCTTTCCGCCCATCATCTTCACTTTTTTTATTAATTGCTACAACACCGTGTAACCATGATCCTCCTCCGTGAGTCATGAAAACGTCATGACAATCTACAACTTTGTTAACGGAGTTAAAGATGGTTGGTTCTCGAGGCATCCCCATCAAAACTTTGTGTTCAGGGCCACTGGGTAACAGTGCATGAAATACTGAATCCTCTCTAACAAAAATACGTTTTATTCTTGCCACAGGTTGTTGCCGAATTATATCTGGAGTTTCTGTTAAATCAACAAAAGGTCCTTCGTCATGTGTTTCTCCAGTAAATTCACAGATCATTACAACTTCAGATTGAGGAATAGAGTGTCCTGCAAGTTCAATTACTGGTGAGTCAGCTAATGCATTTGCTACGGCCATTTCATCATCTTCAATGCCAAATGAGGTGGCCGCTCCCAGTAATACTGGGACTGAAACACCATTACAATACGCAAACTCCTTCAATCCTCTTTTCATATAATCCATTAGATGTCTATCTAAAATCCTCATAACTATATGTTGATTATCAATTTTCATTGCACGGTGAAAAGATATATTTCTTCCATATTCTTTATCATAAGCAACAGCCATTGCTGAAGAAATATATGCTCCTCCATCGACGGGTTGGTGGGTTAGTATAGGTAATTTTTCTAGCGATGCCTCAATTTCTTTGTAATTATCTGCTGATTCGACATTTGGTATTTTTCCTTCTCTAACAGCTTTTGAAATTTTTCCTAGAATTTCATTTGGAGCACACTCGAGCCCGAGAGCTACAAGTTCTCTACTAGAACAAATATTTGTTATACATGGGAGAATACTACCTTTTACATTCTCAAGATATAGGGGTGTGTCTCCAGCTTCATCCATCAATGCCGCAACTTCATATACAGGATCAACTTCTTTCTTAATATGTTTTAATCTTCCCTTTTCTTCCAATAAATCGACAAATTCTCTTAGATTCATTGTTTCTCTCCGAATGAAGTCTGATAGGCCCTATATCCGGCTTCCGTTATTGCATCATGTATTTTTTTCTGTGAAGTTTTGCCTTTAGCTAAAGCAACCATGTTTCCACCACCCCCGCCTCCAGTAAGTTTTGCACCCAATGCTCCGGCGTCTTTCGTGATATCAATTAGTTCGTCCAATTTTTTATGACCTACACCTATTGAATTTAGCAAATCATGATTTTTATCCATGATTTCTCCAACTAGTTCTGCATCGCCCTCCTCTATAGCGGTTTTACCGTTATTAGTGATTCTTTCAATTTCATCGAAGTATCCATTCATTAAGGCAGGTTCTTTTTTCCAATTTTTTCTAACGTTACTAACGGTTTCCTTGGTTGATGCTTCTATGCCTGTATCGCCAATAACTAGGAAGAATTTTTTACCAGGTTCAAAGGTTTGGGGCTTCTTTCCCTTTACAAAATATACTGGCATTTCATAGGCAACTACGGTATTATCAATTCCACTTGGAGTTCCATGCACTACTTTTTCAGCATCAAATACCAGTTCTGATATTTCATTAGAAGCCAAATCAACACCTAAATATCCAGAAAGAGCACGGCATACGGCTGTTGAAGTGGCTGCACTACTGCCCATGCCTGATCCTTGTGGTAGTTTAGAGGATAAATTAATGGTTAAATCTGGTTCATTTTGGTTTGTCCGAGCTAGTATTGATTGAGCTAATATACTAAATTGATTCTTCTTACTTTTCAAGTTAAATTTCTCTCCAATATCTAGGGCATTTATGGTGAGTCCATCTTCACTGACTTCGCTCCATGCCGTCGCTCTCATGCCCGATACAGGGATTGCTATCGCAGGTTTCCCGTAAACTACAGCGTGCTCTCCAAAAAGAATGATTTTTCCCGGTGCGGTAAACCGACCATCCATAATATATCCGAAATATGCTCACTTATACGGTTATCTGTCACAAAATTAATTAAAGTGTATTCTTTGGCAACCATATGGGTTTTTTTGCAACTATAGGCCGGGGATGGCAGCTTAGCAAGCTTAGTTTTTCAGTAATCAAAGCAGATCCAGAGCTTTTGCTTTACACTTTTCTTTCAGCGATTATGGTGTTTGCAACAATAGGTGCGGCGTCATATCCTGCATATGAGGCAGATCAAACAGAGGGAAGTCATTGGGCTATGACTGAAGGAACTGATTCGGAAACTGGTGAAGCTACTAGTGAACCAACAAATCAGTATATGGCTTGGATTTTTTTGACTTATATGGTTGGCAGTATAGTGGTAGTTTTTTGGAATTCTGCAATAATCGCTAGTGCCCATGAAAGGTTAACAGGCGGTGACCCTTCAATAATTACGGGTATTAAGGCTGCTTTCAGTAGGATTCACATAATTGTTTTGTGGGGTATAATCACTGGTACTGTTGGTCTTCTTCTAAGAATAGCTAGAGATGCAATCAGCAATAATCAGAAAGCACACCCTGCAGTGAAAATATTAGCTTACATTGTTCTATGGTTAGTCGAGGTGGCATGGTGGATTTACACTTTCTTTATCATACCAATGATTGTATTGGAAAAGAAAGGAATTGGGGAAGGATTAAGAGATGGCAGAGCCTTGTTCAGAAAAACTTGGGGAGAAAATGTAGTAAGTGGTTTAGGAATCGGTTTTATGTCTATTATAGGTATAGTCATTTCTATTATTATTGGTTTTTTAGTGATGTCTTTCTCTCCAATAGCAGGTATAATTATTATGATAACTATGATTGGCCTTACAATTCTTTTGTGTAACACGGCTGAAGTCGTTGTGGTTGCTGCACTGTATGAATATGCTAAAACTGGAAAAATGCCTGATTTGAACGGTAATGGTTCAAGATTTGAAGAAGCTATTCCATGGGAATCAAAATCAGGTTGGGATAATGAGTCTGCCGAGAATAAGGCTTGGCGCGAAGGAACAGGTTAGGCAATAAACCAAAGGTTATAAGAATCCCCAAAATAGGGAATATTATGGATCGTGTCGTGGTAGGTATTACTGGAGCATCCGGAATACCCTATGGCATTCGCCTTTTGGAAGTTCTGAGAGAATTTGATGTTGAAGTTCATTTAGTTTGCAGCCCGTCAGCTTCTCTGGTCAATAAACATGAGGGTGATGGCCGTAGTTGGGATGATGTTCTTGCTCTAGCAGATGTTTTACACGATAATGATAATCTTGCAGCTAGTATAGCTTCAGGCTCTTTCAAAGCTAAAGCTATGGCAATTGTTCCTTGTTCTGGAACTACTCTTGGTAAACTAGCAGCAGGAATTTCAGATAATTTAGTTACACGTGCAGCCTTAGTTATGCTTAAGGAAAGGCGTCAACTAATTCTTGTCCCAAGAGAAACCCCTTTGAGCACAATATACATAGATAATATGCTAAAATTATCAAATGCTGGAGCAATAATTGCACCTGCTTCACCTGCTTTTTACAACAAACCAAAAACATTGGATGACAATGTAAATTTCATTGTTGGTAGAGTCCTAGATTTGCTTGGGTATAATTCGGATATATTTTCTCGATGGGAAGGTAGTGATTGATAGCTGGCAATTGTAAACAATGTGGAAATCTAGCTACTACCAATTGCAAAACGTGTTCAGAAGTACTTTGTAAATCCTGTTTTTTGCATCATCAATGCAAACCTTTGAGTTTTTAGTAGCCACTCTTTTCACAAATATCAATGAACCCTCAAACGGTTACGGTTGGAAACACGCAAATTAGAATTTTATCAACAATTAAGGGTTTGGTTTCCGAATCAGAAATTGTAGAGAATGAAATGAAATCATTTGAGCCTGATTTAGTAACTTTGAGTGTTGGACCTGAAGAGATAGACGGTACAAGGAAATGGGATGGCCAGCCATATGATATGTCTGGGTGGGATGAGATTTATGGCCTTAGTTTACGCAAAGTTGTAGGAGAGGATGGTGTGAGATTGCCCCCTCCTTCATTTAGCACTGCAATAAAAGTTTCAGATTCTAAAAAAATCGAAGTTATTGGCATAGATATGGATGAAGAATCATTCACTGAGTCATATACATCTAACGTTTCTACTTGGCAATTGTACAAAAGAGGACGTTTAGAAACAAGAATGGTGAAGAATGGCATTGAAGGTAACACACCAGAGGAAATAGTCACCAATATGGAAAATTCCATACGTGAAATTGGTGGTTTTGCGAAGCTTGAAAATGATAGAGTTGGAGCAATGTGTGAAAATTTAAAATCCAATTTAGATAAACGCAAAATCCTAGCAATTATAGAATTATCTAGCGTTGATTCTTTGCTTAAATTGTTAAAAGAAAGCTAAAACACCCCTTTCTTTACGCGAAGTAGGGCTCGTGAGGTAGCTTGGAAACCTGCTGGGCTTCGAACCCAGATCCGGGGGTTCAAATCCCCCCGAGCCCGCCATTTTTATATCGTATCGTGTAGAGTTGTATGCCTGGACAACAGTTCTTTTTAGAAAGATTCAATAAAATGCGATATAAGATATCTTAATATATCAGAGCTATAGAGACGCACGATGGAGGATAAAGGTTTAAC
>CAZOEZ010000021.1:0-17878 GCA_964578995.1 uncultured archaeon | reverse complement strand
GGTCGCATAGCCAGGCCAATTGCGCTGGGTTTAGGTCCCAGTCCTTAGTGGTACGTGGGTTCAAATCCCTCCCCCCGCACCATTTATATTCTTATGATTTTACTGTGTTATGGTAGATGACCCTGAAATACCCAAAAAGAAAAGAGTTACAAAGGGAGATAAGAAGGCAAAAAAACAGTTTAGTAGATACAAAAAAGGCGGACCTAAGAAGCAGAGAGTCAAATTGTGATTGGAGGTGTTGAACTAGGAGGGACAAAATGCATTCTTGCTGTAGCTAAGAGCCCCACAGAGATTATTAAGAGAAAAATAATATCTACAGAGAGACCTGATTTCACCCTTCCAGAGATTTTTAGATTTTTTAATAATTTTGAGATAGAAAGTATAGGCGTCGGAACATTTGGTCCAATAAATTTAGATACGCAATCGAAAGAATATGGACTTTTAATATCTGAAAGTAAGAAGAACTGGAAAGGTACCAATATTTTTTCGGAGTTTTCAAATAATATTAATGCAAAGATTAGCATAGATACTGATGTTAATGCAGCAGCTATTGGCGAATATTTTCATGGTTCAGGTAAGAATTGTGATAATTTAGTATACGTAACAATAGGTACTGGTATAGGTGTTGGGGTTTTGGTAAATGGTAAATCATATACTGGCAATTATCATCTTGAAGCAGGGCATATACCTGTACCCAATCCAGATCAAGTACCAGGAGTTTGTAGGATTCATGGAGAATGTTGGGAGGGTTTAGCTAGTGGTACTGCTTTAGAAAGAAGATGGAAAATGCAAGGTTCGAAAATTCCAGAAACCCATATTGCTTGGGAAAAAGAGTCACAATTAATTGCCTATGGCCTTGTCTCAATTGTTGCTAATCATTCTCCAGATAAAATAATACTCGGAGGTGGCGTCATGGAACAAAGTCATCTATATTCAAAAATAACATTACATTTTAAGAAAATGTGGAATGATTATACGCCTATTTTAACAGATTTGATTTCCAAGCCAGGTTTAGGTTCTGATTCAGGTATTGTTGGTTCTTTAATCTTAGCAGATGGTGAGCCCGCCCAGATTTGAACTGGAGTCTATACCACCCCAAGGTACAAGGATGCCAAGCTACCCCACGGGCTCAGATATCTGTTATCTTTACCTTATATTTTAAAAATTTAGTCGTAAGGTAAGAGTTCGTCAATTAAGTCTATATGGGAAACGTAAATCTTTCTACAACAGTAGCGTTCTATCCCCAGTTCATCCATTACTTTACCAGGATCTTCGCCTTTTTCTCTTCGCTCTATAAATTCTTCATAATGGCCGCCAATAATTTTGTTGCAACTAAAACATCTGACTGGTACTAACATTTTTTCTTCACCTGTATGATTTCTGCCTCTTTTTACGAGCTCCGCGTCCCATTGGATGCTTAGGCTCTTTACGTCTTGTGTCGTTAACTAATAAAGCTCTATCATAATTTTGGAAAAGTTTTTGCAACTTTTCATCTCCTGACCATTCGACTATTCCTCTGGCTATGGCAGTTCTTGATGCTTCGGCTTGCCCCATGACACCACCACCCATTACACTAACATTAATATCAACACGATTTGTGTGTTTTCCTGCTAATTCCAGTGGTTCTTGAATTTTTAGTCTAGCTAATTCCGGTTGGTAAAATTCCACTGGTTTATTATTTATTCTAACACGACCTTTTCCACTTCTAAAAGTGGCTCTAGCTATTGCCGTCTTTCTCTTGCCACTGGTATGTATTACTTTAGCCATTAAAATTTAGCCCCTAAATTTTTGGAAACATCGCCTAATCTTATGTATTTTGTAGAATCATTCATTTTTGCTTTCTCAATAGTTTCAGATTTTTCTTTTTGTAAGGCGAAAGGTATTCCGACATCAACTTTTAATCTTTTGAAAGCTTCTCTTCCTTTTGGTTTTTGGTAAGGAATCATTCCTCTTACGGCCCTTTTTAGCATCATATGAGGCATTCTTGGATAGTATGGTCCTTTTCTTGGATGGTTTAGGTTTCTTTTGGATATGTATTCACCAAATACCATGTCCTTAGATCCAGAGATTACTGCATTTTCTGCATTAATTATATGAACTTCTTCACCATTCAATAGACTTTTGGCTACAGAACTTGCTAATCTTCCCATAATACACTCACTGGCATCTATGATTTTCATTAACCAACCACCACTATATTGGTTCCTTTTGGAACTGATTTTATTAGTTCATTATATGTCAAACATTTTCCGCCTGCTGATTGTATTTTATCTCTCGCAGAGGCTGTAAAGCTATATGCAGCCACCGTCATTTTTTTTGTAAGCATACCGGTTCCCATTAATTTACCAGGAACAATAGCTTTTCCATTTTTGCCAATATTGTATTCTAACTTACTGACATTTACGCTAGGCCAGTTACGTGCAGGCCCTTCTAATCTTGTTGCAATGCTCCTCCACAATGGGGCTTCATTTTTACGGGAAGCTTCCTTCAAATCTGCTATAGTTTTCACTAATGTTGAATTGCTCTTTCGATTAATTTGTTTCAAAGACATTTTAGCATAGTCCGAGCTTAGGTTGGTGGCCAGATTGTGGTGTATATAAAGCATTAGTCAGTTTTGATTTCTACTTTCTGACCTACTGTAATTATCTTATCTGAGCATAATAACTGTAAAGCTTTGGGTAATATTTTGTGTTCATGTATTAAGATTTTAGCTGAGAGGGAGTCTTCTGTTTCTCCTTTTTCTAACTCAACAGATGCTTGCATTATAATTGGGCCTGAATCAATTCCATCATTTACTAGATGGGCTGTACAGCCACTTATTTTAGCTCCATGATTTATAGCATCTCTATGTGCATGGGCTCCTGGAAAAGAAGGTAGTAGAGAGGGATGAATGTTCAATATTTTGTTGTGATATTCTTTTATAAATTTTGGAGTAAGTATCCTCATAAATCCTGCTAAAACGACTGCTTCTATATTTTTTTCGTGAAATATTTCTATAACCTTTTGATCAAATTTATCTCTATCCATGGTACTGGAGTCAATTATATCAAAGTCTATTCCATGTTTCTTTGCCCTTTCTATAGCGTATGCATCGCTTTTGTTAACAATTAGGTGTACAATTTCAACATCAGGTGTTTCACCTCTTATCCCTGCATCTATAATGGCTTGGAAATTGCTTCCTCTTCCAGATGCCATTACACCGACTCTCATTTTTTCCTATCTAGGTAGTTTGTTTTAATTGTTACTTTTAGTGTATTTAACTAAAAATCCGTTCCCCATTTTTTCTATATTGTCTAATTTAAGTTCAAGTAGTTCACTGCTATTTGTGAACCCTTCACCACCAGCAATAGTGGGGGTGTTTGATCCACCTATTATGAAATTAGAAATGAATATATTCACTTCATCAAAAAGGGAATTCTTCAGAAAAGACCAAAGAACCGTTTCTCCTCCTTCTACTATTATTTTCTGAATATCTCTTTCACCCATTTTTCCAATTAATTTTTCTAAATCTATTTCCTTGTTACCGCACCTCAGCAGTTCTGCGTTTTGTAATTCTTTTTCTTCTGATTTATCGCCTATTGCAATTATTGTTTTACTTTTTCCGTCTAATACTTCTGCATCTTTTGGAGTTCTGCAATTTGTATCTAATACTATTCTTATTGGGTTTTTTCCTGAAGCATATTTTGCATTTATTGTTAGGCTAGGATTATCTTCTATAATAGTTCCGATTCCTACAATAATCGCGTCACAGTCACTTCTTAATGAATGGACTCTTTTGAAATCTTCTTCATTAGATAAGTTTAGTTTTTGCCGGTTGGCAAGGGCAATCTTCCCATCAGCGGAGGCTGCACAATTCAGTATAATTTTGGGTTTCACAGATTTCCATTAACGCTTAGTTAAAATATAATGGGTATCTACTCAGTTTTGAGTATTCAGTACTCTTCTTCACTATTTGGGAATTCTTTATTCTTTACATCTTTGCAATATTGTCCTATTGCATTGTTAATTTCATCAAAAAGATTCAAATATCTACGTAGGAAACGTGGATTAAATTCCTGTGTCATTCCTAGCATATCGTGCAGAACAAGAACCTGCCCATCAACATCTGCTCCTGCACCAATTCCTATAATAGGAATTTTTACAGACTTGGCTACTTTTTTAGCTAATTTTGCAGGTATCTTTTCCAGTACTATTGAGAAGCATCCGGCTTCCTCCAAAAGTTTAGCATCTTCTACAAGTTTTTTAGCTTCGGCATTTTCCTTTGCCCTGACGGTATATGTTCCAAATTTATAAATCGATTGAGGCGTTAAACCTAAATGTCCCATAACTGGAATTCCTGCAGTAAGAATTCTTTCAATCGAATCTATTACTTCTGATCCTCCTTCCAATTTTACAGCATGAGCTCCTGATTCTTTCATTATTCTAATCGATGAGCGAAGAGCTTTTTTTGAATCACCTTGATATGATCCAAAGGGTAAGTCGATTACAATTAGCGATCTTTTTGCAGCCCTTACAACTGATGACGCATGGTATACCATATTGTCCAATGTAATAGGTAATGTGGTTTCATGGCCAGCCATTACATTTGATGCAGAGTCTCCAACTAATATAACATCCACGCCAGCATTGTCTACAATTTTAGCCAGTGTGTAATCATAGGCCGTTAACATGGTAATTTTTTCTCCATTGTTTTTCATTTCTTGGAGAACATTGGTTGTTATTCTTTTGTAATTAGGGCCCATGTCACTACCTATTCTAGGGTTTAGCCACCCAGAGCTGACTAGTTATTATTTGTTATATATTTAATCAAAATTTTGGATGTTTGCCCGAACTCTTTTAATAGGGTTTGACAACAGGGTGTTCGTGCTGGGACACGAGTACGTTTCTATAGGGATTTTTGCGCTTATTGCGCTTTCATTTCCTGTAATGACATTTTTCATCGGAAGGTTCTTCCGACCCCATAATGATAATGCTCTAAAAAATTCGACATATGAATGTGGTGAGGTGCCAGTAGGGGAAGCCCATATCCAATTTCATTTCCAATATTATATGTTTGCAATCTTATTTGTGGTGTTTGATTTAGTCGTGGTATTTCTAATACTCTGGGTACAGGTATATCTTGACTTAGCGATAGCTGCCAAAGTTGTGATGCTGCTATTTTTACTTTTAACATTATTGGGGTTATGGTATGCTTTTAGGAAGGAGGATGTAATCTGGATATGAGTTCTAAAGGTGTAAGAGGTAATCCTGGTCTTAGAAGAGGTATTGGCTCTAAGACTACAGATTCGGAAAAAATAATGGAGGATCCACCTGCAGGTGATTGGTTGGCATTGAGATCGGATCAGTTACTCAAATGGATTGATGATGCCGTTTACAATGCATCTGAGGCAACAGGTATGCGAGAGGTTGTTGACCGTGTTACGCGGCCAATTTTCAATTATGCACAAAGATTTTCACCCCATCCTCTGCACTTTGGTATAATGTGTTGTGCGATTGAAATGGGTCAGGCATCAGCTCCAGATCATGATATTGATAGATTAGGTTTGGTCTATCGCTCATCTCCAAGACAATGTGACGTTTTGATAGTAAATGGTCCTGTTTGTGAAAAATTGAGGCCTAAATTGAAGACATTATACGAACAAATGCCTGAACCTAAGTGGGTAATTGCAATGGGTGAATGTGCAATCTCAGGAGGCCCGTATTGGGATTCATATTCTGTTGTTGCTGGGGCTGATACATTTATGCCCGTTGATGTTTACATACCGGGTTGCCCTGTCCGTCCAGAGGCTTTAATGCATGGTTTTCTAACTTTACAAAAGAAAATCAGAGAAAAGGAGCCAGGTATGTTTCTGAGGAGGTAATTATGGAATTAGCTACCTTTAAGCAGAAATTATCATCCTGTGAGGGTGTTACTGATGTTTCAGTTATTAGGAATAATGTTGTTAAATTAAATTTAGTAAAGGAAGAGTCTAAAGTTTTCTTCATTAAATTAAGGGAGGATTTTGGTTTTGAGCACTGTTCTTTGATTACAGCCATAGATAACCAACCTGAGTTCGAATTAGTTTATCATTTCTCAGCAATAAATGGTTCTGTTTTTGTTAAAGACAGTCCTTCTGCAGTAATGTTGGAGGTGCATGTGTTTTTAGAAAGAGACACACCTACAATTGAGTCAATTTCAGACTTATGGGGTGGTGCTAATTGGCATGAAAGAGAGGCTTTTGATTTGATGGGAATTTATTTCATTGGACATCCTGATCTGCGTAGAGTACTTTTGCCAGAGGGATTCGCTGGCCATCCGTTAAGGAAGGATTACGTGTATGAGATACACGAGGAGGAGTGGTAATGGCTGAAATGTGGATTAGTATGGGCCCTCAGCACCCTATGACTCATGGGTTGTGGACACTAAAAGTCAAAGTTGATGGAGAAACTATTGTTGATGCAGATCCTGAATTAGGATATCTACATAGGTCTGTGGAAAAGATGGGTGAACGTAGAAAGTATTTCATGAACACTACTTTAACTGATCGATTGTGTTATGCTAGTTCAACAACTTGGACTCATTGTTATGTAAATTCAGTAGAAGAATTAATGGAGGTCGAGGTTCCGCAGAGGGCAAAGTACATTCGTACAATTATGTTAGAATTACAAAGGCTTGCATCTCATTTAATGTGGGCTGGCGCCTACATGCCTGATTTGGGTCATATTACTGGGGCTTTGTATTTTTGGAGAGATAGAGAATTATTTCTGAATTTATTAGAGGCTCCAAGTGGTAGTCGTTTGTTGTATAATTACATAAAAGTTGGTGGAGTTAAGAGGGATTTGCCAGATGGTTTTGAGGCAAAAACAGAACGTGTTCTTAAGTTATTTGAGCAGAGATTAGATGAATATGCAGATCTTTTTGAAAATTCCAAGATATTTAGAATGCGTACTGAAGATGTTGGAAAATTCACTGCTTCACAAGCACAGAATCTGGGAATAACAGGCCCCAATCTAAGGGGTTGTGGTACTAAATTTGATTTAAGAGAACATGATACTTATGAGGTATATGATGAAGTTGATTGGGAAATTCAGACTAGAGAGGCCGGTCCTGGTTATAGTGATTGTTTTAGTAGATATATGGTAAGAATAGACGAAATGAAAGAATCTATCCGTATTATTCGTGATTGTTTTAAGAAAATGCCTACAGGTCCAACACTAGCGTCGCAAATCCCGGTTCGTGCACAGGGAGAAGCATTTAGGCGTACAGAAGATTCTAGAGGTGAAGCCCTCATGTATGTTGTTGGTGACGGATCAGATAGACCCTACAGATGGAAAATTAAGAGTCCCATGTTTACTACAATTTCCGCATGCCCTCATTATCTTAAAGGCTACAAAGTTGCAGATATCCCTGCTATAATGGGGAGTATCGATATTTGTATTGGGGAGACTGACAAATGAGTTTGTTTAGTTTTTGTAAATGGATGGCAGAGTGGACTGCTGAAAAAATGCTTATACCTATATTTGAATTTCAAGAAGGTTTATTCCCTCCATTTAGTAATCCGGCAGGTTCGGTTGCCGATTGGTTAGGAACAGATGGAGGTATTACTACACTAGCTTGGCTATACGCCGTAAATATAGCATTTGCAGTGGGTATGACGAATCTGATTATAGTTATACATTTAGAAAGAAAGATCGCAGCTCGTATCCAAGATCGTCGAGGACCTATGCTCTCTTTCCGTTCATTTAGGGAGTTGGGTGAAGATTTGGCAGGTAATGCTCCTTCATGGAGATTTAAGGAGAATTATGCAGGTATAGGTATCCTTCAGAATCTGGCTGATGGTATCAAAGCAATCGCTAAAGAATTGATTATTCCTGCTAAAGCGGACAAATTTCTCTTCACAATGGGTCCCATTATTTTTATATCATCATCAGTATTTTTGTTGGTTCTCTTTCCTTTATCTGACAGATTTGCAGCTTCTTCAGCACCTGCAGGTTTGATGGTAATTATGGCTGCGTTTTCAATTGCACCTATTGGGGTCCTAACGTCTGGCTGGGCTTCCAATAATAAGTATTCAATGATTGGCGGTATGCGTTCAGCAGCCCAGCTCATGTCATATGAAATTCCTTTGTTGCTGAGTATGGCTGGTGTCTTTCTCATGGCAGGTTCTTATGACCCTGTAGTTATTGTAGAACAGCAGCAAGCATCTTCATGGTTCTTTGGGATTCCAATTTGGAATTTCATACCGCAGTTTATTGGCTTCATAGTATTTATGATTTGTATTTTGGCAGAAGTTGAAAGGGTTCCTTTTGATCTTCCTGAAGCTGAAGCTGAATTAGTCGAAGGATGGACTACTGAATACAGTGGAATCAGATATATGTTCTTTTTGATGGCAGAGTATATTCGAGGTTTTGCGGGAGCGGCAGTTGCTACGATTTTATTCTTAGGTGGATGGGCAGGACCGTGGCCAATTCCACCTGAAATTTGGTTTTTGACTAAAGTATATTTGATAATAATCTTCTGGATATTTATTAGATGGTCTGTTCCTAGAATAAGAACCGACCAGATCCTAGAACTCGGTTGGAAAAAGCTGTTGCCTCTGTCATTAATAAATATTCTAATCGTTATATTTATGGTTGAGATTTACCCTTATTTCTCAGATGTAGTCAGTCTTCCGGGGGTATTCTAAAGTGAGTACTGAAAGGGACCTTGGTATCATGGATATTCTTGTAAATCCAATGAAAGTTACCTTAAAGCAGTTTTTTAAATCAACATTTGGCAGACCTACAACTGTAATGTATCCTCTTGAAAAAAGAGATCCACCTCCTACCTATAGAGGTATGAATGCAGTAATTTGGGATCTTTGTATTGGATGTGGTATTTGTGGTGAAGTTTGTCCTAATAAATGTTTGAAGATGAAGCCTGTCGATTTATCTGATGAAGAGAAGGATAAGGCCTGGTATGGTTCACATCTAGCCAAGAGGAAAAATAAGGCTGAAAGGCCTGCAATTAATTTTGGTCACTGTATGTTCTGTGGTTTTTGTGAGGACTATTGTCCTACTGGGGCTATGACAATGACTGATTTTTATGAGCTAGCTGACACAACGCGTGAGGGTCTGATTTATCCTGCAAGATCTATGAAAGTTAATCTGGAAAAAGCCCCTCAATTACCGCTTACAAATTATATGATGGAATCCCCTGTTTTAGATGCCAACCCATGTATTGGCTGTAGTAAGTGTGTGGATAATTGCCCTACTAATTGTATTGTTATGGACTTAGGTCCTCAAAATAAGAAAATGAAGAGTGGTAAAGTACGAAATGTAGAGAATCCTTATTTCGATTACACTATTTGTATTGGCTGTTCAACTTGTGTTAAGGTGTGTCCTGCAGACTGTTTGCATATGGAACCCATTAGTAATTCTAGTTCTAGTGGTTTAAGTGAGGAGGGCGCTTCTAGCGAAGCTTGATATTTTGGCTTTAGAACTCCTTGTTTTCTGGTTTTTAGCCGGTTTGATATTAGCTGCAGCTTGGGCGGTGGTAAATGGGAACGATATTGTTCACTCAGTAGTTTGGTTATCTACGGTATTTCTCTTAACAGCAGGTTTATTCATTTTGGCAGAGGCTGAGTTTTTAGCTGTTATTCAGGTTTTAGTTTACGTTGGTGCTATTTCGGTCGTCATAATCTTTGGTATTATGTTGACCAAAAGGACGCTGAAGGGAGGCGAAGATGTCTAATCGTACAGTGATTTGGGTTAGAGATGCCTTGGTTATAATTTTTTCAGTTTATGTAGTTTTTACTGTAGCTTCTGCCCCATGGTCTAACCTAAAAGTGGACCCTCCTCTGCCAGAGACTTGTGAAACTGGCTGTGCGCCAGTGGTTAATTTTCCAGAAAACAATTATCATCATTATCAGAATTCTGTGACTTTTGAGTGGAGTTCTGTTTCAGTTGGTTACAGAGTTCTCGTTAGTGAAGTTGGTACTGGTGATGTGAAAATGGATAAGAATGTAACTAATGAAGTAACTTCTACTACGTCTAGATTGCCAGCAGGCGATTATCTTACAGAGGTATTATACACGGGAATTACAGGATCAACATTTAGTACATACCCTATACTAAAATCTGAAATAGTGACTATTGAAACATCTTCAAAGATTACTGTAGTCTGGTCTGAGGTTGGCATAACTTATGGTTTAGAAATTCGGTTAATCAAGGAAGTAGAAGATGAATTACCTGAGATTGTTAAAGTTCATGAAGTTAATAATTTAGAAGAGACAGTTTATACCTATTCAGATTTTAAAAATGGTAAATCCTATTCTTGGTCAGTTTATGCGCAGGATTCAGAAGGATACACTTCAGTGTCATCTCCTTTTTATGTTGTTAATATAGACACTACCAAATTTTTAGCTTTTGAACTTTTCAATAATTGGGAAGTACCTTTCATTCTTTTAGGAGTTATGATGGTTATTGCAATGCAAGCCGGTGTCTTTCTGGCAAGGGAGGAAAGAAATGATTGATCCAATTAATTTTGTTGTTTTTTCCTCTATTTTATTATTAATTGGAGCATATGGAGTGATTCGAAACAAAAATTCTATCGTTGTTTTGATGTCTGTTGAGATAATGCTTACAGCGGCTAATGTGAATTTCATAGCTTTTTCAAGTTTTTACAATGATTTATCAGGTCAGATAGTCGCGTTATTTGTTACAACAATTGCAGCAGCTGAAGTCGCAATAGGTTTAGCGATATTGTTGAGTTTGTTTAAGCAAAGAGACACAATTGAGTTGGATTTGCTCAATAGGTTGAGGTGGTAGAATGTCAGATACGGATAATCAAAATTCTGAATCTGATTTGTTGAGATTTATCTCACTAAGTTTGGCGGCTTCACTCGTCCTGTTTTATTTTTCTACAAATAGGTTGGCGGATGATTTTGTTAATGTGGCTTGGATGATTCCAGTTTTTCCTATTGCTTCTTTCGTGGCAATTTTGTTATTTGGTTACATGGATTCAAGGAAAGGTGGTTCTTTTGCTCTAGCAGGTATTGGCTTATCCTCTGTATTTTCTTTAGCCATTGCCTACGAGGTTCTGATTCAAGATTCACTGCATGGGGGGTATGTTGAATCCACTAGAACTTGGTTTAGTGGTGCTACTTATTCTTTTGATTTTGGTACGTATGTTGATGCCTTGGCTGCGTTGTTACTGTTGGTAGTCGGTTTGGTATCCTATCTGGTTATTGTTTTTTCGACAAGTTACATGGAAGAAGAAGGTAATCGCCAAGTAAGATATTTTGCAGAAATTTCTCTTTTTGTTGGAGTCATGCTTGGTTTGGTCGTAGCAAATTCATTCTTGTTGATGTTTATTTTCTGGGAATTAGTTGGTGTTTGTTCCTATTTGCTAATAGGTTTTTGGTATGAGAAACCTTCAGCTGCTTCGGCCGCTAAAAAGGCCTTTTTAGTTACACGCGTAGGTGATGTATTCTTGCTGATGGGTTTAGTTATTCTTTACAGTACGTTTGGTACACTCAGATATTCAGAACTGTTCGATAATCCTGAAATGTTAGCTGCTAACGCTACTGAATTGAAATGGGCTACACTTTGTATATTTGGAGGGGCCGTTGGTAAATCAGCTCAATTTCCATTACATGTATGGCTTCCAGACGCGATGGAAGGTCCTACTACAGTATCAGCATTGATACATGCAGCAACAATGGTCAAGGCTGGTGTCTTCTTAGTTGCAAGAGCATATCCATTGATTGTTCATAGTCCTGATACAGCAATTTATATTGCTGTAACGGGAGGTGTTACAGCATTCATTGCAGCTAGTATGGCAATGGTTATGTATGATATTAAAAGAGTTCTAGCCTATTCGACAATTTCCCAATTGGGATATATGTTCCTTGCATTAGGTACAGGTGCTTGGGCGGTATGGCATGCTGCCGAAGAAGGCATTGAAGTTCATGCTCAAGGGTATACTGCTGGTTTATTGCATTTGATGAATCATGCATTCTTCAAGGCATTGCTTTTCCTTGGTTCAGGTGCAGTTATACATTCAGTACATACTCAAGATATGCGTGAAATGGGCGGTTTACGCAAAGGTATGCCCATAACATCTGCGGCTATGGGTTTGGGAGTTCTTTCCATTGCTGGAGTTCCATTTTTCTCAGGTTTTTGGTCTAAAGATGAGATTCTTGAAGCAGTTCACCATAATTCCGCATCAGCGGGTGTTTTTGGTATATTGTGGTGGCTTGCATTGTTAACAGCAGCCATGACGGCTTTCTACATGACTCGATTATGGATGATGACTTTTAGTGGTCCTGAAAATCGTATTGTTGAGGAAATGGTAGAATCTAAGGACCATGTTGAAACCGGTAATTGGGAAATCAAATCAAAGACGATTAAGTCTCATGTACACGAGGCACCATTGGCTATGACTGCACCCCTTATGATACTAGCTTCTCTTGCTGTATTCTCTGGATTTTCGTTATTTCTTGGAGATGGTTTTGGTTCTAGAATCTATTATGGACATCATGCTGATTCAGAATCTATGATTCAATGGTCTATCTTAGATCACATTTTAACATCCTCTCTGACTTACCTTTCAGTTGTTGTTGGTTTGAGTGGTGTTGCTTTGGGTTATTTGTTCTATAAACGCGATTCAAGTGGCCAGACTATTTTTTCACCAGCATTTGCAGAGTCTATTACTGTGGTAAATTATCTACATGTTTTCCTTTCTAACAGACTTTACATGTCCAAACTATTTGATTGGTTTGGTATGAGAACATGGGATACTTTTGCTAAGGCCTGTGATTGGTTTGATATTTATGTCATTGATGGGATAGTTAATGGTGTAGCTTCTGTTTCACAGTGTTTTAGTGGTCAAGTGAGAAAACTTAATTCTGGCTTTACCGGCCATTATGCATCACTTACTGTTGGTGGTTTAGGAGTTATTGTAGTTATTACTAGAATAATAATGCCATTTATGGGGTGGTCACTGTGAGATACTTTTTCGCCTTGCTATTAGTTGTGCTTTTACTTCCTGTAGCTTCAGCTGAGGATCATACTGTAATGGTTGGAACTGAATCTGATGCTTATGTTTTCAGTCCTGTTGTTCTTAGAATTTCACCAGGAGATAATGTGACATTTGTTTGGACTCCAGGTATGCCTCATAATGTGGCCGAAGTTGATAATTCTGAATCTTTAACTTATAATGATGGATTCCGTTCAGGTGAGCCTCAGGATGGGGGTGAATGGGCTCTTCCATCTATTTTGACTGCAGAAGATGGCACACTCTATTACGTCTGTGAACCACATGCAGGAATGGAAATGAGGGGACAAATTATCATTCAGAGTGCTCCTGAGATTGCTATGGAATTTGGTGATTTTCCTTGGCTTTCTTATCTATTAATCTTTCCGTTGATAGGAGCTTTATGGACATTTGGTTTTAGAGAGAATCCTAATGCTCCAAGGATGATTGCATTGTTTACAACTCTATTCACATTAATTATTTCAATGGTTGTATTTGTAAAAACAGGAAATAAGTCTGGATATAGTTTGATGGAACAATATGACTGGGCTCCTAATTTTGGTATCTCATTACTTCTTGGGGTAGATGGCCTTAGTTCACCAATGGTGTTGCTGACAGGTATAATTGGGCCATTAACAGTTATTTTTGCTTGGCATGAGAAAGAGAAGCCAGCTTTGTTCTTTGCCCTATTGTTGATAATGCAGACTGCACTTTTCGGTGTGTTTGTTACTCTAGATTATTTTGTCTTCTATATTTTCTGGGAGGTTGTTCTTATTCCTATGTTTTTCTTGATAGCTATATGGGGTGGTGATAATCGGCGTTATGCATCTATTAAATTTTTCATTTACACTTTTACGGCCTCACTAGTAATGTTGGTTGGATTTATGGCACTTTATTTTGAAACAGGTGCTGAAACATTTTCTATGATAGAAATAGCTAAGCAAAATAGCAATTTCTCTCGTGATTTCCAGATTTGGGTCTTTGCTGCATTATTCATTGGTTTTGCAGTTAAGATTCCGTCAGTTCCATGGCATACTTGGTTACCAGATGCTCATGTTGAGGCGCCTACTGCAGGATCTATCCTTCTAGCAGGAGTTATGTTGAAGATGGGTCTTTATGGACTTATTAGAGCTGCACTACCGGCAGTACCTTTGGGTGCAGAATATTTTGTTCCAGTTATGGTTGTTTTAGCAATTGTCTCTATAATTTATGGAGGTGCATTAAGTCTCGCACAGACGGATTTGAAAAAATTGGTTGCATACTCCAGTGTTTCGCATATGGGTGTAGCCCTCTTAGGTGTTGCAACTATGACTGAATTAGGTTTAGCTGGCGCTGTTTTTATGATGTTTGCACATGGTATTTTGAGCCCAGCAATGTTTATGATTGCAGGAGTTCTTTTGCATCAGGTTGGTACTAGAGAAATACCTAAGTTAGGGGGCCTAGCAAGTCATCAACCTAATACAGCTGGAATTTTTGTTGTTATTTTCTTAGGGAGTCTCGGTCTTCCAGGTATGGCTGTTTTTGTTGCAGAATTATCTGTTTTTATTGCATTCTTTCAATCCCATGGTTATTGGTTGATTCTTCCTATCTTTGGTATGGTACTTACTGCAGGTTATCACTTGTGGGCATTGCAAAGGGCCATATTCGGCATAGATAGTGAACAAATCGATATGAAGCATGTTCATGAGGCTCCGTGGTATGAAATGTATCCTATGTTTTCTATTATTCTATTAGCAGTTTTATTCGGTATATTTCCTCATTATCTTATGGATCCTATATCTGTAGCCTGTTATGATATATTGAATTTTATGGGGGTAATCTGATGGACGATTCTGTTTTCTTTTTACCCGAAATATTGCTTGTAGCTAGTATCATTGGTATTCCTGCACTTTATATTTTGACAGAGAATAATAAATCATATTCTATATGTTCTAATATTTCGTTGAGTTTTGCATTCATGTTCTTGGTTCTTTCGTGGTATTATCCTGATTTTCTATCGTTAGATAAAAGCAATTTGATTTCACAAAATCATTTTAAGGTAGATGATTTTTCTCAATTATTTAAGATAGTCTTTGTTCTAACAGCTTTGATAGTATCTTTAGTAAGTACTTCTTATTTTGATGCAGATGAGCCCCACCAGGCTGAGTACTACACCCTCCTTCTTTCTAGTACTTTAGGAATGTTGGTAGTTGCTTCGGCCACTGATTTCTTAACTCTATTCTTGGGAATAGAAATATCTGCATTTAGTAGCTATGCAATGGTTGCTTTTAGAAAACAAGATGATAATTCCACGGAGGCAGGAGCAAAATATCTTTTGATTGGAGCATTTTCTTCTGGTTTAACCCTTTATGGAATTTCATTATTATATGCTATTACAGGTTCGCTGACATTTGATGGCGTTAGTTCATTTATGAACGGAATTAGTAATGGAGTTATTGATGGTGATTTTACTGAAGTAATATTTATTTCTTGTTTGTTCATAATGGCTGGTTTAGGGTTTAAGATTGCTGTAGTTCCATTCCATGCTTGGGCTCCTGATGTTTATCAGGGAGCACCTACGCCGGTTACTACACTGCTTGCTGCAGCGAGTAAGGCGATGGGCTTCATTGCTGTTTTCAGAGTCTTTGTTTTCACCTTAGAATCCGTTTCAGAGGAGTGGAAATTGGTTTTGGGAATTATTGCTTTGGCTTCTATGACTGTAGGTAATCTTGCAGCAATATCACAGAATGATATAGGCAGGATGCTTGCATATTCTTCAATTGCTCAAGCAGGTTATATTATGATTGCGATTCCGGCGCTTACTGAAGATGCAATGTCTGGTGCTATTGCCCATACATTAGTTCATGCATTCATGAAGGGTGGCGCATTCGTCATAGTTGGTTGTATTGGTGCTGTAGGTTTAGGTTATAATTTAGAATCATATAAGGGATTGGCACAACGATCCCAATTGTTAGCCCTTTCAATGACTGTTTGCTTGTTATCTTTGGTAGGAATACCTCCATTTGCAGGATTTATTAGCAAATTCTTCTTATTTTATGGAACTTTACAGGCAGGTCTTGAGGGGGAGTCTTGGATTATTGCTTTAGTTATTGGCGGTGTTCTAAATTCAGCATTATCTCTCTATTATTATTTGAAAGTTATAAGATATATGTATCTCCATGACTCCGAAGATTCACGAGTTGTTGAGTTCCCTAATACTATTAGATATATATCATTTGGAGTAATTATGTTATTGGCTGTATTTTTCCCATTGTATTGGGAGTCTCTCTTTGAACTTTGTAAGGAAGCTTCACTAGCTTTGATTAATGGATGATTGATAAGGAAAGTAAAGAGTATATTCAATTTGAAAAATTGTGGTCAGGAACTACTCCCAAGGGAACAAATACTAATAAAAGGAATACATTTCGTTCACGAATGAAAAATTCCTGCCAACAACAGGGTCTGGAATTCAGTAGAATAAATTCATTTAGGATATTTTCAGGAGAAATAAGGGCTCTAGATTCAGATACACATAAGGTTGGTGACGTTAAAGTAACGAAACCACCTAGAAGACATCTGCGTGGAATTTAGTTTGATCACTTGCAATTAATTCATTTGCAAAAGACATAGGAACTTGTTCCAAGAGTAACTTAGTTGATGACTCAGGGACATCCTTCAAGTATTTACGAGACATTTCTTGCCATAGAGATATCAATTCCTTAAATACATTCTGAGCATCTTCTACTTTGACTTTTTTAATTAGTTTATCAGCCTTTCCAAATTGTATGTATTCTTTCACGGGTTCTTTGTATTCTATGTATCTACTAAGCCTAGTTACAGGGAGTGTAGGTATCCCCATTGCTAGGTCCCCAATTGCAGTTTTTGTTATCAGGGAATTCAAGAGATCCAAATAATCATCAGTTATTTGATATATGATGCCAACTGTTTCGCCAAATTTCTGCATATCTCTGGCAAGGTCAGTTCTCGGTGAAACTAAGGCTCCTAATTCTGCAGCTACACCATATAGTGCCCCAGTCTTTCTTTTTATTCGATCCATATAAACAGACTCACTATATTTTGCCTTATCAGTAAAGTCAGCAATAGCACCTTCAGTTAGATGTCTACCACACCTTGTTAATGCCTTTCCAGTTGCGATAGAGGCTGCACCATGCAGTGAACCTGTTGCTACCATTAAGTCTCCTACTAAGACTGCAGTTCTTGGCCCTAACTCTTTCCATAATGCAGGAGCATCTCTCCTAAAAATATCTCCATCTAACCAGTCATCATGTATCAGTGTTCCAGAATGTATCATCTCCAATGCCATACCACACTCAAATGCTGAGTGAGGGTCCCCACCAAGAGAATCTGAAACCAATCTACAAAGGACCGGTCTGAGCTGCTTTCCACCACTTACACCTCTTTCTAATAACGGCGCTATATTCTTTGATTCTTTGCTAAGTTCTCTCTTTAGATGCTCTTCAAATTCCTCTTTGACTTCAATGTAATATTCGTTTAAATCGCTTGAGAACGTTCTGCTTGTTTTTGCTCCGGTTTTGTTTCCCATGTTTAGATGTATTCAACTCAGTAATTAGTAAAATCCCAGTTATCGCATGTGATTATGCTAACTATTTTATCAGATTCCGTCATAATAATCCTGTAATATAATCTCATGTGTTGTTCTATATAAAATATAACATTAGTACAAATTTCAGTATTTAATTTTTTTTAATGGTCTGAGGTAATCCATTTCACCTTCTTTCAGTGAATCAATTGCAGCCTTTGCTCCTGTTAAAGTTGTTATGAATGGTATCCCAAGTTCAACGGCTAGTCGTCTCATTTGGGCACCGTCAGTTGCAGCTCTTCTCCCTGTTGGAAGATTAATAATCAAGTCTACATTTCCCC
>CAZOEZ010000020.1:0-18106 GCA_964578995.1 uncultured archaeon | reverse complement strand
CTAAGAAGAAATTCTCTCCACCAAACATCTTCCGAAACATAGCTGAAAAAAAACCACCTTGCCTCTGAAAACTAGACTTAAGATTTGAAGACATCCGAGACATTGCTCCTGGTTCAATCAAGAGTATTTCATTGGGACCTAAATCCACGTTTACTTCACCGTAGGAAGGATTACCTTTGACCTCAAAACGCATATCTTATGAGTCAATGACCTCTATTTAATATTAAAATATTGTGCTTATATCCTCTAAAAATGAAGCGAATCCTTTATTTACCCCCCATCCTGCCGACACATCCATCCCATGGAGGGAAATAATATGGCTGAAAAACAACACTTGAATGTAGTATTCATTGGTCACGTCGACCACGGTAAATCAACCACAGTAGGTAGAGTACTCTTGGAAGGCGGTGCTATTGAACAGCACTTGATTGATAAATACAGGAAAGAAGCTGAAGAACGTGGAAAAGCTGGTTTTGAATTAGCATACGTTATGGACAATCTCAAAGAAGAGAGAGAACGTGGAGTAACTATTGATGTAGCTCACAAAGAATTCAAAACTGATACAAAACATTTCACAATCATTGACGCACCTGGACACAGAGATTTCGTAAAGAATATGATTACTGGAACTTCACAGGCTGATGCTGCAGTTCTAGTGGTAGCTGCCGACGACGGGATTGCTGCACAAACAAAAGAACACTTGTGGCTTTCAAAAGTTATGGGTATTGAGCAGATGATTGTATCTGTAAACAAAATGGACATAACCAAACCAGCTTATGATGAAGGCAGATTCAACGAAGTTGTTGATGAAGTAAAGAAAATGTTAGGAATGGTTGGATTCTCGGATAAACAAGTTAATATTATTCCTGCATCCGGTTGGAAAGCTGATAATATTAAGGACAAAGGTGAATTATCCTGGTGGAAAGGCGACACACTTTTACAAGCATTGGATAAACTAAACCCACCTACAGGAGCTGCTGGTGCTAAAGTAAGAATTCCTATTCAAGATGTCTACAAGATTTCAGGTATTGGAGCTGTTCCAGTAGGTCGTGTAGAATCTGGAACAATAAAAGCTGGAACTAAGCTAATTTTCAAACCATCGGCTCACTCTGGCGGTAAAGTTGGTGAAGTTAAATCTGTAGAAATGCATCACGCTGAGGTTCCGCAAGCTGTTCCAGGTGACAATATTGGATTTAATTGCAGAGGGATATCTCACACAGACATAAGGAGAGGAGATGTTGGTGGACCTGAAGACGATCCACCTACAGTTGCACGTGCCTTCAAAGCACAAGTTATGATTTTAGATCATCCTAATGTTATAACTGCAGGATACACTCCCGTATTCCACTGCCATACAGCCCAAGTTGCTTGTACATTTGAAAAACTTTTAGCAAAGATGGACCCAAGAACTGGTGAAGTCACTGAAGAGAATCCAGATTTCCTTAAGAAAGGAGATGCTGCAATGGTTCTTATCAGACCAACCAAGCCTCTAGCTATTGAAGAACAAGCAAAATACAAGGCTTTGGCAAGATTTGCTATCAGAGACATGGGGGCAACTGTTGCTGCTGGTATGTGTCTCAAAATAGAAGAACACTGGGACTAAACTGAAGCAGATGGCTCCAAAAAAGGCATCCAGTAGAGCTTGTATTTCACTGCATGCCTTGAATCATGCTATTGTTGATGGAGTCTGCGATCAAATCAAAACTATTTCAGACCGAACTGGCGTAGGCATGACGGGACCAATACCACTTCCTACAAGAAAATTGAAAGTACCAGTCAGAAAATCTCCAGATGGTGAAGGCTCGGAAACTTGGGACCGCTGGGAAGCAAGGTTACACAAGAGATTAATTTACATTGACGCTGATGAAAGAGCTATGAGGCAATTAATGAGAATTCAAATACCTGATGGCGTCAAAATATCTATACAAATTCAATCCTAGAGATAGGAAGATAATATAACACAAAACATAGTGGCTGACGAATAAATCGGTATCCAAGAATAGCGCGCAACTTCTACAACAGCATTAGCTGCAGCACTAATTCTATCCTGCTTGCCTTGACCTAGAATCTCAACACCATCCACATATACAGTCCCCATCGCAGATTCTGCAGGAGATATATCCTCAATTGCCTCTTCTAAAGACTGCTTTGCACTAGGCAATAATCCTTCACAATCTGATAATGGATTGAAACCACCTGGTTTTACATTAACATAATGATTATCTGTTGTTGCAAGGAGCAATTCATCAACAATCCCTCCTAATTTTTCCTGTAATTGATCGTTCATACCTGGGGCTAAACCATTACCATCCCAAAGTAAAATTGCGGTACGTTGAACATTGGAACTATCAGAAGATGGATTATTCTCAATCACTAAAGTTCTCAAACCTCCAGGACCAAGACCCTTACCTAAATCTTCACCAGGAATATGTGAAATCCCCACTTTAAGTTGTCCATCTTCTAAAGATGAACTATGTTTCAAAGCTTTTGACGCAGAAATTTCTAGAATTGTACCTTCCTTAGTTCCCGCTGCTAATGGAGGTCTGCCCCAGCCCTCTTGATTATGTAAATCAATCATTACTCTTTTCCCATCTATATTTGACGAAGAACGTTCTAAGCGTGCTGCAAGTTCTGGTAAAATGTCATCACTATCGCCCGGTTTTGCAAAAATTAATTTACCCTCTCCAATTCCTGTAACATAAACAGAAGGCACTATACCCTCCTTAACAGTTGGACGTGATTTATTACTGTAATCTACTTCTTCGGACGCCGCCACCATTGCCTTCGTAATTCTAGTTAAATCTTCATCTCTCAAAGGATTGTGATCATTAGTTGAAGCGCCATGAAATGCAAAACCAAGACCGGGTAAAAAAGGATCGATTTTTGAAGGTAAATTAGAACCTCCCAATGTTCCTACAGGGCCTGGATGAACGCCTGGAACTGCCAAAAAAGCTACGGTCTCACCTTTTTTACGTATAGATATCCAATTATTTTTAGTCTCAATGGTTTGACATATTTCTCTTATTGCTTCGGTCAAGCGTCTTCCATCTCCAGTGGAAAAATGATCAATAAAAGCAGACATATGTTTTGTACCACTAACCCCTATTGCTTTTTTGTATGGTGAATCTACTAAGAATAAGAAAAAATGACTAGCAAATGCCAATATGAAGATAGTTAACAGACCAAATTCCAAATCTGAAATCAGCCCCCCAGACTGCAAGAAATAAAGACTTGAAACTGGTGAGAATAATGATAATGGAAAAGCAACTCTAGCTGGTGCACTTCCATGAGTTCTTAAAGTTAGATACCACAAACCACTCATGCACCCCAAACCAAATGCAAGACCCTTACTAGATTCATCAAAAAAAGATCCTATCAATATCGTAATCAACATAATAATCGAACCTGTAGAGCCTGCTTGCAAACCATAACGAATGGGATAACGCCCATCCCAAAGCCATGAAATATGAGAGACTAAATATGAAACAGATAATACTGGAACGAAGAAAGACAACAACGCAACTGTTGAAAAATCAACCAAATCGGCACTAATACCTAGATTTGTATATGCTCCATAAACCAACAATAGAGTAGTCAACAACAAAAGAATCAAACTATAAATGAAATGTGGTGTATGATAAAGAAATGCAGACAGACGAGCCGGTGGTGGGCTTACCTCATCGACTTTTAGTTTAGGTGCCATTTTCTAACCTGAGTGTACTGCTTTTATGAGTGTGGACATCTCTTCTTTTAATTTATGTGAAGTTTCCACCAATGTTCCTGTAACTATAATGTCTGCACCAGCTTTAACGGCCTCAGAAGCGGCAGACGGTGTCCGAATTCCCCCTCCAACTATTAACAAGGTCTCGACTTCCTCTCTTACTGCCTTAACTATTTCAGAAGGAACTGGATTAGAAGCTCCGGAACCTGCCTCTAAGTAAATGTATCTCATACCCAAATATTGGCCAGCTAAGGCATGTGAAACAACCAAATTAGGATCATCACGAGGCAGTGGTTGTGCTTGACCTACTCGACCTGCGGCCATTCCTGGTGCCACAACCAAATAGGCCATCGATAATGGTTCTAGTCCAGTTTGTTTAACCCAACGAGCACTGGCAATTTGCTCACCTATCAAAAATTGCCGGCTTTCACTATTCAATAAAGACATGAAAAATATAGCATCGGCCCTACCTGAAACAGAAGAAGCATGCGTTGGAAACAGAATTACCGGTAAATGTGTTGTCTCCTTGATAGCATCAACCGCAGAATCTACCTTTTCTAAACTTAAATCAGTAGAACCTCCTACCAAAAAACCATCTGTACCTACCTCAGCAGTCTGTTTTGCTAAAGTCACTAAATCTTCAGAACCCATCTTTCCAGGATCCAATAGTGTAAAATGAAGAGGATGCTTCTTTCGCCTTTTGAGTATGTAATTATGCACCATAAGCAATTGTTAGTCCGGGAATACCATAAAAAAAGAACGGGCCATAGAAAAAATGAATTAGATTAATCCCATTCCATATCAAATTCCATCTCGTCTTCTTCCTCCTCCTCAATGGAAGTTTGAACCACGGGGCTTGCTACTGCAGCTTCAACAGATGTTGCCTCTGCTGATTGAACTACTACAGGTTCGGCCTCAATTGCTACCGCCTCTGCTGTTTGAACTAAAGACTCAGCTTCCACGGATGAAGTATCTGTCTCTATTTCTTGGGACATTACCGAAGCAATTTTTGATGAAGGGAACGAAGAAATACGGAGTCCGGGTAAATGAACTGCTTTGGAAGAAGGAGTCATTTCTGAACGGAGTCTTAATACCGTATCCTTATCAATTTGAACATAGGAATCCGAATAATCACCTCCGCCAACAGCTAAGGGATATGTTACAAAATCACGGCGCCTCCGAGCAGCTCTAATTGGTCTTGGTGGAAGTTTAACTTGAGGAGTAGGTACTTGTTCAGGAATATCAGTCAAACCTAAAGTAGATGGAAGTGCTGTGTAAAATTGTGGTTCTTTTTCCTGATTACTTGACTTCTTAGGACGTCGTTTAGGCCTACGTGGTCTTGACTGCCCTCTTGACATAAGATAAAACATCCCTGCTAGAATTATCATGCAGATTACAATTGCGGCACTTTCCGGTAGAACACCCAAAGGAACTAGAAATATAACCAAAAAAATAGAAATCACTGCACCTATCGATTGCATTATGAAAGGATTTTTAGGAGAACGTCGTCTTGACCTAGACCCTTTACGTGGCCGACGCTTCCTACTCCTTTTTTGACCATCTGCCATGGCTATCTCTAAATTAGCACAGTAGATAGCGTATAAGCATTTACCTAAGAGGAAGTCTTTTTGTAATGAGGGCTTACGCAATTAAAATGATTGAAGTTGAATGTGGCGATGGAATACATGATTTTCCTGAAGGAATTAGTGCAGGTGAAGCAATCAAAGAAATCTGCGGAAAAAAGTCAGGTGCGATTGCAGCTTTAGTCAATGGCGAAGAAAAAGATTTGTCACATTCTTTAGAAAAGAATTGTGAAATTGAAATAATAAAAGATGATTCTGACAAAGGATTATACATAATGAGGCATTCATGCGCTCACCTTTTAGCACAGGCCGTAACTGAATTGTTCCCTGAGGCTAAGCCAACAATAGGCCCGCCGATTGAACACGGTTTCTATTATGATTTTTTTATGAATCCAATCAATGAAGATGATTTGAAGAATATTGAAAAAAGAATGAAGGAACTAGTCAAGAAAAACATTCGAATCAAGAGAGAAGAGTATGATAACAAAGCATTGAGAAAGATGTTTTCAGATAATTCTTTTAAAATGGAGATCATGGATGATAAAATTGGTCAAGATGTTGGCTCTTCAGCATATCGGCAAGGGGACTTTGTAGATCTTTGCAGAGGGCCACATGTTGAAAGTACTGCTAAATTAAGGTGGTTCAAACTCACCAGTACTAGCCAAGCATATTGGAGAGCAGATGCAAACCGTGACCCTTTAGTTCGAATTTATGGGATGTGTTATGCCTCCAAACATGACTTAAAAGAAAGGGAAAGACAATTAGCTGAAGCGGAAAAGAGAGATCATAAGAGGATAGGTAAAGAAATGAATCTCTATATGATTAATGAATTAATTGGTAAAGGATTGCCAGTATGGCTACCAAATGGAGAAATCCTAAAATCTGAAATTGAACGCTTTGCCGTAGAAACTGAAAATACCTATGGATATGAAAGAGTAACAACTCCAGTACTTGGTAAGCAACAATTATTCGAAACAAGTGGACATCTACCGCATTATGCTGAATCTATGTACCCTCCAATGGAGATGGATGATGGGACATACTATCTAAAAGCCATGAATTGTCCTATGCACCACCTTATTTATCGAAACAAAAAACGTTCCTATCGTGAATTACCACTGAGAATAGCTGAATATGGAACCGTGTACAGAAATGAATTGTCAGGTACGCTAGCAGGATTGTTACGTGTAAGAATGCTATCTATGAATGATGCTCACATATACTGTACTTTAGAGCAGGTGGCACAAGAATTTGTTAATAATATTCAAATGGTTCAAGATTATTATTCAGCTTTTGGTTTTGATGACTACCATTTCCGTCTTTCATTATGGGATCCTGAAAATACTGACAAGTACATTGGTCAACCTAAAAACTGGGAAAACACACAGAATCATTTAAGAAAAATTTTAGATGATTCGAACGTAAAATACGAAGAACGCATTGGTGAAGCTGCATTTTATGGGCCAAAAGTGGATATCCAATTTACTACCCTTCTAGGCCGTGAAGAATCAATGTCAACCATTCAATTGGATTTTGCAGCTAAAGAACGATTCGGATTAAGTTTTATGGATGAATCAGGAACTGAAAACAACGAAGTGTTTGTTATACACAGAGCTCCACTATCTACACATGAAAGATTTGTAGCGTTTCTAACAGAACATTGGGCTGGAAACTTTCCAACTTGGCTATCACCCATCCAAGCTCAAATTATAACTATTTCAGAAAAACATAACGACTACGGTGCCAAACTGGAAAATAAACTGAAAAATGCAGATATAAGAGTAAAAGCAGATTATTCAGATCACACTATTGGTAAGAAAATACGTATGCATCGAAAAATGAGACCGGCTTACATGATTATCATAGGTGATGAAGAATCACAAAATAACACCGTTTCCATAAGGTCTCGTGACGGCAACCAGAAGAATGGAATACCTGTAGAAGAATTCATTGCCAATCTTACCTCAGAAAATTCCTCAAGAAAGAAGAAATTAGAACTAATTTAGACTCTGGATATAGTGGCGCAGAGGGAGGGATTTGAACCCCCGAGGGAATATTCCCACCGGCTTTCAAGGCCGGCGCTATACCGGGCTAAGCGACCTCTGCCTCAAAAATGTTAAGGCCCAAGCTAAATGCTTGGGCTTAATTCATAAGATTCTTTACGAAACTTACTTTCGGCCGCGAGCCATTGGTGATCTAGCTACATTGCCTTGTTTATCAATGTAGTATAGATAATTATCCTCGCGACTGACCCCAGCTTTGGCTACGGGTTCAGGACCGCCGCCGGTCTTCTTCCCACCACGTGCCATCTTGGTACGCCATACATCGCCATCTTTACCTAAATAATATAGATATCCTGACTCTTTCGATACTCCTGTTTGTGCAACTGTTTCTGCCATTGGTTTACACCAGAGATACACTAAGTGGACGGTATATATACTTAACCACTCTATCGACGACAAATATTAAAAAAGAACTATAGTTAAACTTATATTGTACTCTGCTGAGTATACTATATGGACATGACCTCAAATTTTGATATGATGGAATTCTTCGTGTCAATGCTAGTCATTGGTATTGGTGTGGCATTGCTTGCAACAGGAATGTTTACCGCATACTTTGGTGCAGGAAAATCGCAAAAAATAGGATTTGCTTTATTATTTTTTGGAATAGGGACCGTAGCCTTGGTTTATCTTATGACGTTTGGAGGAGTAGACGCCATCCCAAATCAATTTGATGAAAATACATTTATGGATGCCCTAGTATCTGGTGTAGCAGCCCTTGGCGGAATGGTCGTTGGAATGTTTGTAATCTTATTTGTGCTTATGAAAGTTGATACAGTAGATGACTTGGAAGATTTAGATTTAGAAGATCTTGAAGATTTAGATTTGGATGAAGAACTGAAGAAACTCGAAGAAGAGTTAAATCAAGCCGATAGTGATGAAAAGAATAATTCGGAGGATGAAGAATGATGGATATCATTATCTCAATGGGGCTTGTTGGAGCTATGCTTTCAATGATAGGTATGGGTTTACTCATTGCTTATTATGGAAGTAGTAAAACTCGAAACGTAGGGATTGTATTTTTATTAATTGGTGTTGGACTGGCCTATTATCTTATCGAAATGGATACAAGTGATGTTGCATTTTGGAATGGAATGTTAGCTTTTATCGGTGGAATGACTGGCGGAATAATTGGCATTATTATCTTCCTTGTAGCTATAATAAAATCATAGACAGCACAATTTAATTGTAGCATCACCCTAAAATAGAATATCTATTCGTGATGTTTGTGAGCTCAGAGGATGAGCTGTGGAAATCAGGTAAATCTGATGAAGACACGGCTGAAGATAATGAAGAAGAAGACAATACCTTAGATCTTTCTTCACCCTCTCCTAATGATGGGGAAAATGATGATTTAGATTTAAGTCCTCTAGCTATAGCTGACGAAGAATCCAATCTAGATGAAGATAATTGGGCAATACCGCCACTAGATAGTGAAGAAAATGGAATCAGTATTAGAACAATTGGAGTTATCGGCACAGCAACCATAATACTAATGACTGGACTATTATATATTCTATTAGCTCAGCAGAATATCATAATAGATGTTCCACATGAACAATACGAAGAAGAAATTATTTACGAAGTACAAGGTTCAATAAATTTTGATAGTTCACTAGATATTCCTTTACCAATAGGATTTATTGACAATGATATTGTAATAAATGAACTAGATATTGTTTTTTCGGGTGAACTGAAAACGGGAATTAAGGCCCCCTCGAAAATGATTATTGATGGGTACGGAAATGATAGAAGTGTTTTTAAAAAATATTTAGAACAGGATCTTGATGATATTGATGGAACAATAAAGCAGGAAGGAGAAAATCCAGCTAGTCTAGAAAATGCAGAAAGTATCACATTCCAGCACCAATTTATCGATACGACATCATTAGAAATTGTTAGAACAGATATTGAATCTAATGCTTCTTATTCGGATACATTAACTGGTCAAAGCTGGTACTGGCAGAGTGCAACTGATTGGGTTCCAAGAGATAGTGAATCAGGATTGTTACCTCATGGTAGTTCGTATATAGGTCAAAAATTGGAAACCGGAACTAAAGGAACAGTAAGCGATGGTGGAATCGAATTTAATTGGAAAGTCACAAATGGCGGTAAAGTAGATGGAGTTCAAACGGTACTTCTCAAGATAAGCACATCCTATGTTTCGGATTCGATTTTAGGGTACCAATATCAATACCAATACGATTTTGATTTTTATCTCTCTGAAGAAAGTAGTATGCCTCTAAAATTTAAACTTAAAATGAGCTCGGATGCAAGTTCAGTGAGTGGGAACTTGTATTCAATAAATTTCGAATATAAAGGGACGACATCAAAAAGAACTGAAGGATATACAGATGTGCCAACAACACCATACAAAAGCGGATCAAATACGAAAACCGGTGAATTTAGCCCTTGGATTGATGGTGGCCCAGTATTTGGAAATAGCAGTTGTGGTTTAGATTCATCTTTCACTCTGCAAACGGGCATCGAAAAAGGTAAAGACGAAATATCTGGATTTGATACATACATAAAAGACCAGATAAACAAAGATGAGAGACCAAATTCTAAAAGCGATGAAAGGGCATTTGTCATTGAAGCGAACTATACCGAAAAAAATGGAGGAGACTGGAACTTTACAATGGCCCACTACAATGAACAAGCCGAAAATATTGATGGGTGGATTTTAGCATACAATAGAACTAATATATCTGGTGAAGAGATTACTGTAGACAAACCCATAATATCAATGGATGATATACCTGCACCATTGACAATTTGCTCAGCTGAAGAAGTGATGACTGATTTTGATGAAATTGCCTCTTGGACTGTTAATGATCAAACTAAGAATGTTGATTATTCAAATATAAAATTGTTATTAGGCCAAAATTTAGTATCTAAGCAAAGCTTGTCTTCACCTACTTCAATAATTAATTTTGGTAGTTTGAACCTAGTTAATATTGTGTCTGATTTAAGTCAAGGAAACCTCAATCCGAATGATTATTCAAATAATATTGACGTTAATACAGCAGGTAGCTATGCATATTTCTTAGATAAGAAAGGAACCGACCATAACGGGAATAGTTATCAAAAATTAGCTGGAGTAGATGCGAAGGATGGATTAGTCTTATTCAATATTCAATCTATAAACTCAAATTAGCCTATATAATTAACATCAGGTCTTTCTTCTTTGTCATTAGTATCTATATCCTTCAATTGGTTTGTTATTGAATCCACTTGCTTAGCTCTCTCTTCAAGTTCGGAAAGATTGATACTAACTCCTAACAATTTTTGAAGAGACTTAAGGACTACGCTTGCAGATTTAGGATCAACCATATATCCACTTGTTTCCCCCATTAAACAACCTCCATGAATTCCTTGTAATTTACCTAAACCAAGAAGAAGACCTGAAGCTCCAACAATCCCTGCGCCAGGTTCGCCATCGATAAATTCTACGCCTGCTTTCTTGAATGATTTAACTATATCATTTGATGTTGCAGCACCCAAAACCCTAGGGTCAGGAACTAATTTGCCTAGTCCATAACCGCCCAATGTATAAATCGTAGTAACGCCCATATCTTTTACCATATCGATAAGCTTCTGGCAGAGGTCATACTGACCAGAAGAATCCATACCTTGATATTCACCAACCAAAAAAAACAAATCCCTCTCTTTATTTTTACCTTTGTAATAATACAATTCATTATTAACCAAATTTACAATTCCATCCTCATTAATCAAAACTTGGGGGGGGAAATGAGAAGAATAAATTTCCATGCACTTCTTAGCCTTTAATTCTTCAATTAAGTGCATTGCTGCTAATTTTCCAACATTGCCTACCCCTGGAAGGCCCTCAAGAAGAATTGCATCTCTCAACTTTATATCTTCGGTTCTAACAATTTCTGTAAATACCATTAATTCCCCCTAAGCATACGTCGATATTTACCATATTTATCTTGGGGGGAAAAACGAGGAGGTAGAGGATTGGAAGTAGATGAATTACATGTGACGCATGTATTTGTAAGGGTATATTTTTTACAATTCTTACAATGGAAAATAAGGGTGCGCATTATGCCCTCTCAAACGAACCAATACCACCTTCAGCTTTAAGGGTCTTGAGCACGCTATCGACTGCAATCTTTAATTCTTCTTCGGCTTGCTTGTAATTAGGTGCTTTTACAGATATACGATAAGATGGTGAACCATTAGAAGCTATTTTCAAAGTAGTATCTTTATTGATAGCTGAAGGAATAATCAGAGCTTTTTTTATTTTATCAACGCCCTTTGCATCATATGAAACTAAATCAAATTTACCTCCTATAGAAACATAAGGTGGAGTAACATTAGCTCTAGCAGCAGCAATAAAATGCTCCACCCATTTACCCTTCCACTCGTTTTTGAATGACGGTTCATCCATTACTGAGGCTTCAAAACCAGAATAGAGACTACCATACATTTTTGTTAAGTCATTTCTTACTTTGTTAGAAAGTTCTTCAGGTTTAATTTTTGATTTGATAGCAACTAATTCTAATAATTTAGATGCGCGCTGCTCATTTTTCCAGTCTCGGATTTTTTCTTGTTTTCTATGACCTGAAACTTGACGGACAGAGGCATCAATTATTTTACTTCCCTCTTTAACTTTAGTAACTTTAGCAACGACCATCTGGCCTTCACGAATGAAATCACGAATATATTTTACCCATCCGGATGCAACTTCAGAAATATGAACAAAGGCCTTACGTTCAGAAAATTCAAGTAAATTTAATGTTGCTCCAAAATCTTTAACTTCAATAACGCGCCCTATTACGTATTCACCTTCTTCGGGAGCGTCCTGTGGACTCACTCAAGTTCCTCCAGGATTTCTCCTAGAATCTTAGCCTTACCGCCTGTTGGCATGGCAATAGTAGAACCTGTAACTGGATCCTTAATAACGGTATCACACTTATCAAAAATTATCACTGTATAGTCGCTGTCAGGACTTTTTACCTTTAGAAATTTACTCTTTGTATTTTGCATTATTACTCCGTCAACTCGAATTTTTTGGCACGGAAATTCTTCCTATGATGTGCCTTACCTGTTTCAGTACATCTATATCTAAGATAAACTCTTTTTGTTGGTTTTTCTCTGCCTTCAGGTTTAGGCCTTGGGAAACCACCATATCCTGCTGTAACACGTCTAAAGAGCCTTTGACCTCGTGCCAATTCAGATGCTCTCTTTTTCTTCACAACTTCGACTTCATGAATTGTATGTTTCTTTGCGAATGGACTATACATCTTGATTTTTCGGGGTAATTTCATGATATGAACGTCCTCAAGACACCGCCCGACTCAACGGGTTTAATAAAGCTAATCCGAGAAACAATTCACGCTGTATTCTTTAATTCTTTATGTTTCATAAAAAACATAGCCTGCAATGTAGCCATAGGTAACTTAAACCAAAATGCATTTGTGGCTTTACCCTCATACTCACCCCTAGTAAGTTCAGCAAGCATTCCAAATAATGCAGGAGTTCTACCTAGTGCAAAACCAAGCTTCATGAAAAAAGAACCATATATTCTATGCTTTGTTTTTGCTGCCCGATACATATCTCGACTATAATGTGAACGCCAATATTTCTCAAATAATGTTGGATCACCTTTTGATATTGCCTTAGCTGCTAAACGCCCGCCTAATGTTGCATGGTTTAGACCTTCTCCATGTATAGGATTAACATGACCTGCTGCATCTCCACAAAGAACCCAATTTGATCCTGATACTGGTTCGTCAAATAGTTCTGGGTCATTATAGGACGGTATAGCAGACCCAAACTGCTTACAATCCACTATTTTCCCACTTTCGGTTAACTTCCATTTACCATTCTCTACAAATTCACCAGGCCATCTTTCTTGCATTAATTTATGAAGAGCTTCTTTCATACCTGGCGTTCCTGCATTGTAACAATATCCTATATTGTAATGGTCACTTTTGGGGAAAACCCAAAGATATCCTTCTTTTCCTGGCAAGGCTCCAAGTATAAATTCAACCTCATTTTCTGTTGGTTTAATAGATAGATAATACCCTGCCGCTGCAAAGAGATGCTCGCGCGGTATTTTTTCCATAAAATGACGACGTGTGAATCCATTTACACCATCTGCTCCAATAATGTATTTTGCTTTATATTTACCATTAATAACCCAATTACCTGAAGAATTCTCTAATGATTTTACACGCTCATTTATGTGGCCTGCACCTGCTTCTTTAGCCCTATTATATAGATAGAAATCCCAATCATCTCTGCGTATTAATTTACCCTTGTTAACAGGAACCTTTAGTTTTGTACTTTTATAAGTAAATGAAATCGAGGTCATATGACCTTCAATAGCACTATCAGGTGCATCCATCCATTCAATACCTTTTACAGGAAGGCCACCACCACAAGCTTTGCGCCTAGGATGTGCATGATCAAATAATAATACTGAAAGTCCTCTCTCAGAAGCTTCACGCGCTGCCGAAGAACCGGCAGGGCCTCCTCCAACTACTGCTACATCGACAACTTTCACGTTTAACTACTACGAAGAGCCTAAATTAAGGCACTCATGATTCCAACTGTAATTTGGAATATGATAAGGTACACTTGTCCCCTTCAATCTCTTTAATTACAGAACCTTGCAAAATCAATTCCTTCACTCCGGTTCTAGATACTACATAAATTACTCTAGGTTCCTCAAAATCCAATAACGTATAAAGTGGATCTTCGGGGCCTGCTAATTCCAACTCGGCATAGCCATTCTCCTGAATTATAAAATTACGAAAGTCAAAACCTCGACCGCCAATAAAAAGTCGATGATTTATTCCATTAAAACAAACATCTGTTTCACTATTATTAACGCTCAACTGACTCATAGAAATAAACATAATTTAACTTAGTTTATACTATTTGTTATTCCAAACTAATGAATTTAGTTCTAAAAAAGCAGGTCCCCATTTGAAAATTGACATTATATCTTCACCTTGTCTATTATTACCGCAAATCATAACTGCACTTGCAATAGCTTCAGCCGTACTTAATTTTCCAATTTTACCTGAATTAACAGGATTTGCAGGAATAATATCGGGTAACTTTCTAGGCTCTAAACCCATTATTCTTAACTTTGAAAATGTATCATTAGCCGTTTTCCATGAACAATCAACACCCACAATACCACCAACTTCTGCAAAAATAGAATCGTCTTTATTCAATACTTTATCAGAAAAAGGATCTAAAACTATTCCTTTAGGAGGTAAAGCTCTAAATGAATTATAATTTACAGAAAAACCGAATCTCTCTAAGCGCTTAGCAGTACATTTTTTGGGATCGTCTTGATCAAAGCAGAGAATTCTTATTTCAAATGACATGTAAGGAAAAGTCAATGGGTGGAGCGGCCATTGTTAGACTACTCAAACTTATAAAATCGGCATATGGGGCATAATCAGTTATATTTTCCATGTTAACGCCACCTGATATTTCAATTTCAATGTCTGAAAATGATTTTATCTCAGATACTGTGGTCTTTACGAGTTCGGGTGTGAAATTGTCAAGCATTACTCTATCTGCATTAGATTTGGTGGCTTCTAAAGCTTGTTCAGGTGTGTCTGCTTCTACTTCTATCATCAAATTAGGATGCTTGAGTTTAGATTTTAATATAGCCTTAGAAATGCTATTAGTCAATTTGAGATGATTATCTTTAATCAGTATTGCGTCATCTAATCTAATCCTATGTGTCCTTCCTCCACCATGAACCACTGCTTCTTTTTCAAATTTTCTAAAACCAGGTATTGTCTTTCTAGTAGCCAATATTTCAACATTGGGATTTACTGACTTTGCAATGTCCACAATCTCAGCAGTTGCCGTAGCAACGCCACTAAGATGGCAAAGAATATTAAGCAATAATCTTTCTATCTTTAAAATACTGTGTGATTTGCCTTTAAGACTGAATACGATATCTCCTAATTCTATCTTGCTTCCATCAGAATGGGAAGTCTGATACTCTACATGAACCATGCTCAACAATGTCTTAACTACCTCAATTCCAGAAACTATCCCTGGGCCGCCTGTTACTTGTGCTTCACAATTTGTATCTTGAACAACTGCTTGGCTAGTAAAATCTCCTTTGCCGACGTCCTCAGCTAACCAATCCTCAAGGATATCTCTCATACTATTAACCAAAGATTGCGAGTTGTTGGAATAAAGATTAGCCTAACTAATCCTTCCGACGATTGAACACTACAAAAGCAAAAGCTAAGAGTGAAGCTAGTACACCGAAACCGGGACTATCATCCTCTGTTTCGACTACTTCCTCTTCGACTTCTTCGCCTTCTGTGTCTTTAACTTCAATCTCAGCAGTCATGTCTGGACTAGTCCACTCAGAACCATCTGCTGATGTTGCCACAACTTGGAAAGTATAATCTCTTCCAGAAAGTGCAGCTGTATCAGGAGAAAGAGTGACAATTATTGCCATTGTTTGTCCTTTACCTATAGCCAATGTTTCGGCTCCTAAGGCAGCCCAACTTGGAGCATTTGTCAAACTTAGAGCTAAAGTGTCAACACCATTTCCATTGTTAGTGACATTTAGTTTAATCTGTAACGAAGTATCTTGACTTACAATTACATTTCCATCTGAACCTGAAGAATGAGCCAAAGATATATCATAAACTTGTGACGCTGCTGCTGTGATATTCAAGCTGTCTACTGTCTTGTTATCTGAAGAAGTAACCGTAACGGAGATTCCACCACTATCTGATCCTGCATCTCTATCTGCAGGAACAGTTAAAGAAACTATGAATTGACCATTGCTGACAGCCCCTACAGTTATATCAGACTGACTCGCAGTAGGGTTCCATGCGGGATTACCATCCACCGTTATTGCAAAAGTGTCTTCACCATTGCCTGTATTAGACATATCAAAGCTAAAGTCAAGAGTTGATCCTGGCGTGGCCACCTTTGAATCGGATTCAACCGATAAGGAAACTCCATAATGTTGGTCTACTACTACTTCGAAAGTTTGTGTAGCATTTGCTTCGGAATTTGCTGAATCAGCCCTCATTGTGAATGAACCATATGTGTCAGCCAAAGCATCTGCTGGAACTGTAACTGCAACCTCAAAACTAGAAGTACCCTGCCAGTCAACTGCTCCTGAAGTATCTGGTAAGGCACTAACTGTCCAACCTAAAGGAACGCCCGTTACATCCCAAGTTAGAGAATATGTGTCTTCTGCATTCCCGAGATTGTGAACACCAACGTTCCAATTTTTGATAGTTGAGCCATCACCCAAGTCTGCATTACGCATTCCTGAACCTGAAACTCCAACACCATACCATGCTGCTGCAGAAACGGGAACAACGGATAAACCGTAAGGCTGGAAATAGGGCATTCCACCCATTGGATCATCAGGATCTGTACTGGATGCTTGGAAATTAATAACATCAGGACCTGCTCGAACATTTCCTGTTAACTCAATAGATATATCCCATATTTTGCTATAACTAGCATTCATACCATCTAACTGCCCTCCATAAAATGGATGCCAAGTCTCATCGTCACTCATGACAGACCAACCAGATATTCCTGAGAACTGTACCTGAATTGCGTCTCTAATAGCCATTGGAGATGTTGTGTTATCTGAATTTTTAGTGACTGCAATATTGTCTACAGTTAACTGATAGTCATGCTTATCACCAATAACGTAATCATGGACAGTTGGCTGATTTGGATAATTAGATTCATATGCAACCCAATTAGTAACGACCACCATTACTTCAGCTGTACCAACCCTAGCTCCAGAGCCATCATCAATATGTAAAGCCATAGGAACTTCAGGATAGTCAAACTGAACACCTTGGCCAACAGTTACTGAAACTGTTAATTGCTGGACCGCTCCTGCTACCAAACTACTTATTTGAAACGAAACTGTTTCAGTAGTTGAACCATCGGAAAAACTAACGTTCTCTGCAAGCCAACTCATATGTTGAAATTCGGGGAAGATAAGAAGATCTGTAAAGTCAGTATCTCCATCATTTGTCAATGTTAACGTATACTCTGCAGTACCATTGACTGATGCAAATGAAAAGTTACTATAGAGTCCAGAAGCATCAGCTGAAAGCGATGCTTCAGCACTGACGGGTGTAAAAGCGAAAGCTGACACTACCATTAAGATTGCTGCGACAAACGGCAAGGTTTGTCGTTTATTAATTTCCATTGGAAACTCCTTAGGACCTACGTCTTAGCAAAAGAACTGCACCTAATGCTGCAACTGCTGATAAGATGCCAAACCCAGGGCTATCATCTTCATCAACTTTGTCAGTTGTTGGGCCTCCACCGTCAGTTGTTTTCTCAGTAACTGTTACAGTCAAGTCTCCAGTCGTAGAAGTTGTTGTTCCATCTGCAGATGTTGCGACAACCTGGAAGGTATGATCGCCTTTATCACCCGATGATGGGGCTGAGACGTCAACAGTCAATGTCATTGGTGCTTGCCCAGGACCAATTAAAGCTTCAGTCTGACCGAGTACAACCCATGATGGTGCATTGGCCAAAGAAAGTGTTACTTCATCATTTCCATTTCCATTATTAGTTAATGTAAATTTCATCTGAACTGACATACCCTCTTGGACGGATGCTGTGTCTTTAACCACTGAAGTCTCATTGGAATAGTAACCAACACTTATGTCATAAACCTGATTTGCTGTAGCTGAAACACTTACTGATTGTTCATAATCACAATCAGTCGT
>CAZOEZ010000019.1:0-20097 GCA_964578995.1 uncultured archaeon | reverse complement strand
AAAATGCTGAAATGGAATTTCCTGTAGATATTGGAGATTACACTGATTTTTATTCTTCCAAAGAGCATGCCTCGAATGTGGGGACTATCTTTCGAGGACCTGAAAATGCCTTGATGCCTAATTGGTTACACTTACCTATTGCATATCATGGCCGAGCTTCTTCTGTAGTGCTTGATGGTGCAGATATCATACGGCCCAAAGGGCAAACTAAAGCCCCTGATGCAAAAAAACCCTCATTTGGCGAATCAAAAAGAATGGATTTTGAGCTGGAAATGGGATTGCTTATTGGAGCTGGAAATGGATTGGGTGAGCCAATCCCTGTAGATGAAGCAGAAAACCACATCTTTGGTATGGCTCTTGTAAATGATTGGTCAGCTAGGGACATTCAAACTTGGGAGTATCAACCATTAGGGCCATTCTTAGCCAAAAACTTTGCAACGACTCTTTCTCCATGGATAATAACTCTGGAAGCTCTGGAACCGTTCAGATGTAAAGGGCCTAAACAAGACCCTGAACCACTTGAATATCTAAGAAATAACAAGGACAGTACCTTTGATATCAATCTGGGAATCTATCTTAAATCTGATAAAATGGATTCGTATGATCTTATCTCATCAAGCAATTACAATTATCTTTATTGGGATATGAATCAACAGATAGCGCACCATACCATAACTGGTTGTAACCTACGTACCGGTGACCTTCTAGCTAGTGGGACCATTTCGGGACCTGAAAAAGACAATCGAGGATCTATGCTGGAATTGACATGGGGTTGGTCAGAACCAATCAAACTCTCAAATGGTGAAGAAAGAATAGCCCTCGAAAATGGAGACACTGTAATGTTGAAAGGATGGTGTCAAGGAGATGGTTATCGAATTGGATTTGGAGAATGTAGAGGTAAATTATTACCTTCAGCTTAAGCACGATTTTTAGAGTAGACCTTATATAACCATCCGAGTGGCGCCCAGTCCGTCTTCTGTTAGAGGAGACAGAAAGGACACAACATCAATGGCAAGACAAACACGTCGCAGACGTGACAATAAGTCAAAAAATCGCTATCGCCCTCGCTTTTCTTCAGCGTCAGGTAGTGCTACTGCTGATGAAAATCTAAGCATTTCTCGCAAATCCAGTAAAGTAAATTGGGCAACTGTATTTGCTCTAATTGCAATCTTTATTTTTTCTCTTTACATTAGAACCGCATGGACTATTGAACCCGCAACTGAAGATGGTTTCCAACTTACTGGAGGTAGTGACCCTTACTATCACAAACACGTTATTGACTATGTTGCTGAAAATGGAGAGCATCTCGAAAGAGATCCGATGTTGAATTACCCTTATGGTGCAAATAACAACAGACCTCCCTTATTTGATTGGTCAATCGCAATTATCGGATTAGCACTTTCTCCTTTCTTTAGTTCTACTGAAGAATCTGTTTGGTGGGCAACGGAAGTTTTACCTGCAATTTATGGTGCGATGATTATATTCCCTGTTTATGCCATTGGAAGAGCTCAATTCGGTAAAGAAGCAGGAATAATTGGGGCTTTCTTAATCGGTGTCAATTCGCAGCATGTTGGACATTCAAGTCTGGCTTTAGCTGACCACGATTCTTACATTATTCTGTTCATGACAACTGCCTATTTTTTCTTCATGAAAGCTTTGACAGTTGCGAACGATAAGAAATGGGTTTCCAATTGGACTGATTGGAATGAAGTAAAAGCAGGAGTTAAACGATTTGTCAACTCTGAAAAATTAGCTATTGGTTATGCAGGATTAGCTGGTATGACTATCACTATGATTTCAATGAGTTGGAAAGGTTTCCCCTACATAATGGCTATCATTGCAATTTACTTAGGATTACAAATGCTAATCAATGCATTCCGCAGAGTAGATAGTTTGACAACGGCAGCTTTAGGATTTATTACTCTATCAATGCCTGTTATTCTTTCTTATCCATATTACAACACTATGGGATTCGTAGGAACCTGGTGGGAAGCTCCTGCGTACATCTTACTTGGATATGTATTTATTTCATTATTGATGGTTACTACCAGAGATTTACCATGGTTATTGGTAATTGGTTCTTCAATTGGTATTGCTGCGTTTGTTTATTTGCTCTTGACTTATGTTTTCACAGAACTCGGATTCTTACTTTTCAGTGGACAAGGATATTTCGTTAGAACTAAATTATTCAATACTATTGCTGAGGCTCAACCACCTGAATTTTATGATTTTATATTTGCTTTTGGACCTGTGTCCATATGGCTAGCAATTTTTGGTGTAATCTGGATGGGGTATCAATTATTCAATCAAAGTATCTGGAAGAAAGATTATTTGTTTGTTATGATTTGGGCGCTTGTATCTATCTATATGGCTCAATCTGCTGTTCGTTTTATTTTCAATGCGACGCCTGTTGTTTCACTAGTCAGTGGATGGATGACTTGGTTACTACTACAGAAAGCTGATTTTCCTGCTGTTTTAGTTATCTGGAAAGCATCCTGGGGAAAGAGAGGAGAAACTTTCCTTGCGTTGTCTATGATTTCATTAGCCACTGGTTTTTGGCTATTCTTTACTGTAAGTATTGTAATCGGACTTCTCTCTACACTAATACTTCTGTTGTTAGTTATGGTTATTGGGCATATGGATGCTCAAAGCGAAGATCAATATCGTTTCCGTGACAGAATTGGAGGGTTGAGAAAAGGTTTTGATCTAAAAAGACCAGTTATCGCTTTGTTTGTAGGGTTATTTATTTTCCTTCCAAATACATTCTATGGATATGATGCTGGTGTTCCATATGAAGACAAGAAAGAACACGATACAGATGTCTATGATTTCCTAAGTTATGATTTCCTGAGACCTGAAGAGTACGACTATGATGAAAGAAACAACCAAACGCTTTATCCTGAAGGTGTTTCAGGAATGTATACTACTAATTCAAAGTCCAATCAACTATGGTACATGGGTAATACTGGCCCTTCATTTCCACAAGACTATTGGATAGATGGATTGGAATGGTTAGCTGAACAAGATACAAACTTAGAACCAGAAGAAAGGCCTGGTTTCATCTCATGGTGGGATTACGGGTTCTGGGCAATCGATATTGGAGAACATCCTACTGTGGCTGACAATTTCCAGTTTGGATATCAGATTGCAGGTAATTTTATTGCATCTCAATCAGAACATGAAGCCATGGCGCTTCTACTGTATAGACTTTTAGAACCTGAAGTAGACCGTGACTCGGGAAAATTCAATGATGAAATTAAAACAGAATTATTAATTTACTTGTCAGAAGAAGAAGTAAGTGAACTTGAAGATATTATCACTAACCCTGAGGATTATATTCCAAAGAAGGATGATGGAACTGATAAAGATGTACACAAGAAAAATGCAGCCATAAGAGCTGGTCGACCTATTTTGATGACCATCGAAAAGGAAGATATTGCTGATTTAATGTGGGAAGTTGAACAAATTACAGGCCATTCCATCCGCTACTTCGCTGCAGATACAAGATTGATGCCTTACTCGGCAAGTAATACTGGTATTTTGTATGCCCCTGTTACATTAGCTGATTATGATATAAATGATTTTTATGAGATTCACCTTGCCCTGTCCGATGGACAGGTTTTACCATATGAAGAAGCCATTGAGGTATTAGAGAATAATCCAGATGTTAGCCTAAAATATAACTCGGTTCAGGCTTCATCCGTAATAGCCTACCAAGAGAAATTCCTAAATTCAATGTTCTTCAGATCATTCATAGGGTGGTCGGCACCTGATATAGATAGACCTATAGAAGACGGAATACCTAGTGTAAGTGGTGCTTTGGCTCAAGATGGTACATTACCACCGTTACCTGGTTGGAATTTAACTCACTTTAAATTGGTTCAATACAATTCTGGTTTAAGGATACTAAAATATTACGATGGTGCTACTGTATATGGTACTGTAGCCACTCCTGATGGAGATCCTGTTGCTAACGCCAATATCACTGTTCTTGATGAATACAGAGTTCCTCACGGAAGGGCAACTACTGACAAGGATGGAAAATACAGTGTCTTAGTTCCTGCGGGAAATCTTACCTTAGCTGTTTCGATGGGTGCGCCAGAAGAAGATATTGAAAAAATATTTAGAACTTCGAATAACATTTTAGTAAGGAAAGAAAATATAATTATTTCTGAAGAACAAGCAATGAGGCAGACTGCTGAAGCAATCAATATTGATCTTGAAGTGGAACCTTCCTCTATCACTGGGCGATTGTTCTGGGATAATAACAAAGATGATGTATTTGATTCCGATGATGATTCTTTATCACTAACGCCTGTAACTGCAGAAAACATACGTTCTGGTGTTAACCATACTGTAAAAACAGATGCGAATGGAAATTATGGATTTACTGATTTAGCACCGGGCGAGTATGAGATTACTGCTGAAATAGGTGGTCACACACTAGATTTAGCCTCGTATACTGGAACTGCGGCTTTAAAGGCAAAACAGGATGTTACGGTTAAGGGAGCGCTAGAACCAAGTGCAATATGGGGTAGAATTCAATCTAGTGATTTTATTGGTTCAAAGATAGTTACTATTTCTCTACATGATGAAACCAATAATAGTGTAATTGAAGAATCGTTCTTGAACACCTATTATCACATGTCAGACTGCACTGGGGACTCGATGGATTCAACAATATCTTATTGTTTTGATCACTTATTACCTGGAAATTATACCCTTCGTTTTGAATCTGAAAATATCTATACTGGTTGGAGCAATAATACGAAAAAAGTGACTATTTTAGAAGGTCAATCAAGAAGTTTCAATGCCACCTTATTGGATGGATTTAGATTAGAAGGGACTTTGTCTCACAATGGCCTGCCTATTGGTGGTGAACAAATCTCTGTAAGAAACGTGAATGAACAATATAGTGATAACGTATTTACTACAGACACTGGGTACTTCGCAACTGTTCTTCCAAAAGGTATCTATGATATTTATACCGTTCATCAAACTGAACAAACTACTCTTGCATATTTGAACAGAGTAGACAGTCAAACCTATTCTAGTCCAGTAGAGGCCGAAATGGGGCCTGGACACACTATCAAAGGTTTTTTATTTGAAGAACTTGGACAACCAAACGGCGTATACGAACCAGAAACAGGCGAAAAAACTTATAGTGAAAAAATGATAAGGTTTATTTCAGAAAGTGGCAGTGCGTCTGTTTCAAGCTCATTTGGAGGAGAGTATGAAATTATCCTTCCAACGGGAGACTATAACGCATATTCACATGTTACGGCAAATGAGGCACAGAACTTAGTTGCCTTACGCGATATTGGAAGAATCAATGGTAATACTGAGAATGTTAATTTGTCAGCGTTGTTTGGAGTTGATGCTTGGGTTCTTCTACAAGAAGAACACTTAGGTGAAATGATGCCATTAGAAGGGCTAGTTGATTTCCGTACAACCGAAGGTGAAGTAGAGATTTGGGGCACAGATCCGCTCTCCAAGTTTAGTTTTCTTGCTGGTGAATATCAAGTTGAATTGAATAAATTCGGATATACCTTAGATAGCATATATTACGGACCTGAAGAAGTAAAAGAAGAGACTGAGAAATACGACTTAGGAAAAACCGAAGAATTGATAATCTTAGCCAAAAGAATTCCGACTTCTATTAATGGGAAATTTGTTTATGAGGATAATTCAATATCAAACGCTGAATTATCTTTTTCACCTCTGAGAAACCCTCTCTATCATCTGAATTTTACAACTGATGAAAATGGTGATTTTGTCAATGTAGAATTACCTCCTGACCAATACATGTACACTTTTTCACTTGAAGAAGATGGAAGTAGATACCTTGTTCATGGCCAAATTGATATAGCTCTAGGAACGCCTGTTTATGATATGGGAGATGTCTCGGCTGAACTCAAATATCAAGTTTCAGGTGATGCTACTTTTGATGGTGAAAGGAAAAATGGAATGGTTATTCTTACACCTGTAAATGATTACAATAATTATACGGTGATTGAAACAAACGTGTTTGAGCCTTATTCAGAATTCCTAGCACCTGGTGACTACTATGTTACCTTCCAAGATGGACTTTCTAGTAAACATTACAGTTATGGTGGCTTCTTGGAATTGAACGCACCGACTGTACATGACGTCGAACTGAAAAATGAAGGGCATGTAAAAGGGAAAGTGACCTCTCAGGCTGATAACCATGTGATTACGGATCGTTCAGTTAGAATTCAATTCATCTCTGATGAAGGTATTGTTTTCATTACAGATACTGATGCTGAAGATGGATTCTTTGGAACTGATGACAATTATGGTAAAATTGATTTACCGAACGGAGATTATGATGTCATTGTGACTGAAAATGGATATCAAGATTTTACAAGCACAATTACTATTGCTGGAGCAAATCCTACGTATAACGATATTGTATTAACTCCAAAAACTGTGAATATTACGCTAGAAATGACATATATTAATGCAACAGGAAGTAAAGTTGACTTAGCTGATGCATTAGTCATTTTTGAAGCTACAACGGGTGAAACTTTTGGTCACTATACTGATGAAAATGGAGAAATTATTATAACTGATATAGTCCCAAAAACCTATAGCATAGAAATGGATATTACTCTGAATGATGGGGCTGATGAATTCAAAATGAGTAAGAGAGATATCAGGGTCGTGGCTGGTAATGAACAACAAACTTTCAAAAAAACAGCTGAATGGAAAGTAAGAGTTGCCGGTACTGTCTTCTATGACCGTAATTTCGATGGAACGCCCGATTCTAATGAATTACTAGGGCATTCACAATTAGATGTTTGGAATGTACAGGGAACTCAAATTGAAACGAGTGCTGTGGCTGAAGCTGATGGTTCTTACGAAATTTATCTAGAGACTGGTGCCTACAAAACTTGGTTCTATACTACAGAAGGAACTAGTTATGCAATGATAGATAACCTTGAACTTGAAGGATCGAGTAGTTTGAGTCCTTCACTATCGCGTGGTGTGAACTACAATGTCAATTATCAATCTTCGGAATCATCTGAGAACATTGACTTTGGGGATGTTAATGTCTTTGGAGAAAATTTCAGCTTTGTAATAAGTGCTAATAACGGAGAAATAAACATGTTAGTTCCTCCCGGTACATATGATTTCCAAGGGAATTATGAAGACTTATCTGCTGCAAACGATTATGCTTATGTTTTAGATAGATCTGTCAACATAACTGATGATATAGATGGTATTTCTCAAATAGAAGCCATTGAGAAGCAATTAATGAGAGGTATAGAAGTATCATTAGATGCAAATCAACAAGAGATTCCTCTAGGTCAGACTACTACATTCACTTTCAATGTAACGTCTAACGGTTTCTTAGATATTGTCTTAGAAACGGGCATAGATGAGATTCCTCAAAACTGGGTTGCAAGTTTTGAACCAAATAAATTGAGTTTGGCTGAAGGTGAAACGGCACAAACACAACTGAAAATAACTCCGAATGACAACGTAGTTCCTGGTGTTTGGGAAGTTTTCTATGTAGAAATATTCTGGAAAGATTATGAGGATAATAATGTAGATGATATCAGCCGTAACTTTGCTGTAACTGTCGACCCAATTGAACAACCTGAACCAGATTTTACAATATTAACTGGTGATTTTACTTGGGATCCTGATGCGCCAGCAGCAGGAACTGAAGTTACTCTTAGTGCAACTGTAACTAATTTAGTTAACCATTCAGGTTCACATTATGTTCCTGTTGTATTCTATGCTGATGATGTAGCCATAAACATGCCTACTGCCTTTTTCGATGGAAACAGTACTGAAGTTACAGTCAGTGCAACCTGGAATGCCACAAAAGGCGTTCATTCTTTGAAAGTAGAAATAGATCCTGAGAATGCTATAGATGAATCTAATGCTGATAACAATAAGGCAGTAACCACTTTCTCAATCGATCAAGCTGAGGATGATGATGATAGCTCCACCATGAGAATGATTGCAGTTGCTGTTGGAGTGCTTGTAGTAGGATTTGTATACATTAGCTACCGTTCTAGACGTTAGATTCCCCTAAGGGCTTAATCAATGAATAGATTAGAAGAACTAAAAGCTCACTATAAGTACAAAAAAGGCGATAAACCAGTATCAAAATTGTTTCAAAGGATTTACAATATAATTGTTCCTCTCATATTTTGTGCAATTCTTGGACTGATACTTTACTTTATTTTAGGGGCTGTCTTATTCTTTTTGCCACCTAAGTATCCTGTGGCTGCGACTATTTTTTTGACAAGTATAATCGCTATTCTAATGGTTGGAAATGCAAATTTTAATGAATCGTGGAAAAATTCTATTCTTGTTAAAAATGCAAAAGGGAATTATGAATTTAGATTTAGAAAAAAATCAGCCATAGAAGCTAAACGAAAAAAAATGATGATAGATTTTGTTGATAGGGATGGAGATGGAAAAGTAACTTTTGAGGAAATTATGATGGGAGAAGAAATCCCAAAGGAAGAGGAAGAAAAATTACGATTAAAATTTGAAAGGTTAGATGTTGATAAAGATGGATTTGTGAATGCCGAGGATGCTTTGAGAGCCTTTGAACAAGATTCCATAATTTGTAAAGTCTGTAACAAAGAATTCGATCCTGAAATGGGAACAAAAGAATTTGATTATGAAATATGTGGTGAAACTGAGGATTGTAAAAACAAACTTTGGAAATTAGAGAAAACTTAACGACTTAAATCTTGTTTAAGGCGCTCGTAACGATCCTTAGACAAATATCCCTCGTTGTACAGTCTATCTAGCTTTTCCATTTCATCTTCGCCTGAATCTTCTTTGACTAGTTCATTCCTAGATGAAGAGGATTGAGCTTCTTCTTTAGAAAGTTTATCATCAATGGCCTCTTGAATACCTAAATCATAAAATAATTCAAATATCAGTGATGATATTTCATCTCCATCTAATTTACCATCTTTGTTTGAATCATGCTTATCAAATAAAGCATCAGGATCAAAATCTCGCTTTTCTTCTTCGATATCTTCCATTATAGAACTAAATAAACCTTGAGCTTCTTCTTTAGAAAGTTTATCATCTCGATCTTCATCGAACTCTTCGATTATGTCTTTGGCCATTAAAGAATACATAAATTTGCTGATGAACTTATCTACATATGTACGATAAATTAACAAAGGTACAAATATGATAAGAGGCAATAATTCGATAATTTCAGGGATAAAAATATTTTCAAAGAAGAGACCATTATCAATAAGGAATTTAATAAATTCTAGTCTCCGAATATATCCTTCTTCTGGCCTGAATATAAAAAATAAAATAACTGCAATGACAAATACTGATGGTGCTTGCCTTTCCTCCTCATCAGCCATAAACAAAACTTAGGTGGTTGGCTATAAAATTATGGAAACAAAAGCTTCGCTAACCAAATAAATATGACACAGCAGTTTTACAACAGAGAGGCAGGGGAGCTGTGTCGTCCCCTACCTAACGTTATTTTTCAGCTACCTGACCTTATAGCATTTTCGCAGTGCCGATTATATCGCCACTTGCGTCAAACTGGATATCTAATTTCCAGTTATCTTCTGCTGGTCCATTTGCTGAATTACCCATTCCGTAGACCATGAACTGATCTCCGGCAGATAATTTGCTGTCACGGTCGTTGTCTGAGAAGTGAACTGGATAATCAGTTCCGTCATCTGCAGAAACATTGTCCGATCTACTTGACAACTGTGTATCGTCGCCTGTGTAGCTCGTATCAATTCCGTGTTCCTGACCTCCAACTATCTGCATTGCAATTTCTCCAAACCCATTGCCACCTACATATGTCGAGCCAGTCTCGTCCTTCAAGAAGTAGCTGAATCCAGCTAAGTCTTCCTGTTTGCTAACTTTAATCACTTCTACGTGATATACGCCACTGCTGCTTTCTTCAACGAAGAAAGTTGCAATTGGTGCTGATTCTCCTTGCTCAAGGAAACTGGCTGCCCAAACGTACAGCACAGCTGCCAAGACCACAGTAATTGCGACCATTAAAATGACCGCAATAACGGGAGATACACCCTCGTCGTCTTTTACTATTCTGTGTTCCATGGTTACGTCCTCTTTTTTTTGGCAATTACACCCTGGTTGATGAACTGCCGGACCATTACATTCCACTGACAGTATATAAAAACTAATGTTGTTTCTTACCTATATAATATATATTTCAATAAGTTTTTGCCAAGTAAACACGATTCTGTGTTGGCTGTCCCGTCATTACACATGACTTACTTTTTGAATAAGGTGTTGTAGAGTTTCCAAGGAAAGAAAGATCTGTACTTTTTTCAATCATTTCGGCTTCTGCATCGTTCCCGTCAAAAGCCATTTCGTAAACAATGCCTGATTGAATTGGTTCATCAAAATTTAGTTTATTACCGTCAACTGAGAAATTAGGTAAATCTCTGATACAAGACTTGAAATGTTCCATACTATTTTTGTTCATTTCTTCACCAACGACTTCCAATTCATTTTGTACATTCTTTACGAGACCCTCAATCGAATGGCTGGTCTTACCACCTGTTCTTCTAACACACATCACTGAATTGTTTGCCAAATCTCTGGGACCTATTTCTATTCGTAAAGGAACGCCTTTTATTTCCCAATCATAGTATTTCTGACCTGGGCGTATATCTCTTGCATCCATTCTAGCTCTAATTCCAGCTTCTTTCAATTTAGATACCAACTTTTCCGCTTCAGACACTATATCCCCAGAAGATTGCTTTGACATTATTGGAATTACAATAACTTGAATTGGTGCAACACTTGGTGGCATTACCAATCCCTGATTATCTCCATGATTTGCAACGATAGCTCCTAATAATCTTTCAGACATACCATATGTTGTTTGATGTACAAACTGTTGTTCCCCTGAATCATCCTCATATGTCACGTCAAAGGCTCTGGCCCATTGATCCCTATAATGATGTACAGAAGCTACTTGCAAAGTTCGGCCATCTGGCATTACGACATCTATTGCAACCGTATACCAAGCTCCAGGGAATGTATCCCATACTGGGCGTTTTGTAACTAATACAGGTAATTTCAAGTCATTCATTAGGTTCTGAACAATTCCCAAATCTTCTTCGATTTGACGTGTTGCATCAGCTTCATCTATATGTGCAGTATGTGCCTCGAAGAAATGTATCTCTCTGACCCTTATGAATGATCTAGTTTGTTTTGTCTCATACCTAAATGTATTAACAATTTGATAAGTTTTCAGAGGTAAATCTGCATGTGAACGAATCCACAATGGAAACATTGTGTACATTGCTGTTTCACTTGTTGGTCTAAGAAACATTGGTTTTTCTAACTCAGTTTCACCTGCATGACGAATCCAATACACCTCTTTTGCGAACCCTCCTAATTCATCATCCATTCTCAGTTCTGAAGGATCAACACCTTGTTCCCTAGCTGTTTTTAACAGAGAAACTAATCGATTTTCTTTGTCAAGCAAATCTTCTGGAATGAGTAAAGGAAAATTGACCTCTTCATGTTCTGTTCTATCCATTTCCTTATGCGTTAAATCATCGATTAACCGCATAGTTTTCCAACCATAAGGTCTCCAAACATCCATCCCCTTTATGGGGTATCTTTTGTCTACTAACTCGGCAGCTTCAACAATGAAAGGATACCAGTCTTTGAAGTCTGTTTTGGAAGGAATTCCGCGTTTAGCTGCTGCTGGAGTCTTACTCATGTCCAGTTAGTGCTTTATTTTGCTGTAATTAACGCTTACTCTTCTTTTTGGAAGTCTTATTGGCCTGATAGGATTCCCAAGCTTTACCTGCTAAAAAAGGACCGGCCAAAACAGTTAGCATCGATACCCAAAGCATTGTACGACACTCTGGTGGAGCATCGTAATAATTATCTGGCTGTGTAACTCGTAACTTAATCAAACCAAACCAAGGTAGTTCTCCTCTTGCCACTCCAACCACCCAATCCGGATCAACTGGTTGTACTTTCTTGTTTGTTATGTCATAATGACCAAATTGATCTGGAAATCTATTCCCAGGATATGAATCACCCTTTGTTATGTAACCTGATGATTCTAAATTAGAAAGTGAATGAGTAGAATCGGGTAAACCTATCTCACTAAGAATTATTTTGCCTTCAAAATAAGTATTTATTTCAGGAATATAATAAGTTCCATTTTCAAGAACGTCAACCCAAGCCATTGCTCTATGAATTACAGGAGTTACTGGTTGACCATTGTATGTTTCAATGCCATTTTTGTAATATACGATAACGTCACCATAAGATCCATATTTCTTATAGTCTGTTTTCTTTCCTTCAAGATAGGTGACTATGTCTTTTTTTTCTGCTTGCTTAACGACTACTAAGTCTCCTGTGTCAATAACACCTATATGCGAATATCTTGGTTCTGGATAAAGTGGATTATCGTCGTGTTCCATAGAACCTGACTCGATAACTACCATTGGTGGCCAATTTCCACTATAAGCAAAAGTTAATAGAAAAACGATTACAACACTACCAATCGCTATGCCCACATCTTTGACAGTGTCTGGCAGGTTCAATCCATCTGATTCGGTCATCTAGGAATTTACAATGACTTGCGAGGTCTCTTGATTTTTTTAACTTTGCGAACCTTGCGATTACTGTGGCTAGAACGTGACTGACCGAAATCTGTTCCCAAATCATCTGGAGCTGTTCTAACTCCCGGATCTGAATCTTCTGTATCATCCGAAGATGCATCTTCAGGTGCTGGCGAATTGAAGTCTCCCAGCAAATCATCCAATGGATCGCCTATACTTGTAACCGGAGCTGAATCAGGCTGTGACACTGGAGAAGGTGTTGGTTCTGCTGGAGGGGCTGATTCAGTCTTTTTCATATCGCCACCACACATCGGACACTTGCTGAATTCACTTGATTGAAACTCTTTACCACATGACTGGCATGTTGATGATGATGAATTGGCAGTAGATGAGGGGGTAGCAGGTATGCTACTAGCAGTACTTTCTCCAGTTTCTTCTTGGTTAACGTATGGATTGAAGTCGCTATCTCCTAACAAATCTCCCAAATCTTCATCTCTTTTAGGAGCTTCAGGGTTAGTTTGATTAGCTAATTCAGGATTGGAGTCTCCTCCACCTAATTTACGGCGCTGTTCTGCATAAAATGCATCTCTTTCAGCAAATAATTCCTTAGTATCATCTGAATAATCAAATTTTTTCTTTTCTTCTTTCTTCCTGAAGAATCCCATATCACAGCATACGCCCCCATGATAAATAAAGAATTGGGTTTAGAAAAGAGAGCAACTTCCAGTGATTAAATCTATTTCAGAATCTGATGCTGGACCTATTCCTAAACATGTAACCGTACCTGAAGGAACTTCGGTTAAACCTGCATCAGTGACAAGGCTTGAAACTAAGCCTACTTCTCTAGCATGCTGTTGTAATTTGCGAAGTGTTGACTCATTTTCTCCCTTGACAACGACTTTTTTCTGCCCTTCGTCAAACCAATTACGGAAATTTGTGGAAGACGATTTCTTAGATTTCATCGCACAGTTAACTGCCGCATGGGCTACTTGAGCTGCAATTTTACCTTTTGAAAGACCTAAATCAGTCCTAACAACAATTACTAATTTGTATTCCAAAAACTAATCCTCGGTATCGCTTTCACCGCCAGGATCTACTGATTCCTCTTGAACAACGTCTGCTGATAGACCGCCACCCTCTTCTGAATGATTAAGGACTACATCTAATTCAGCCATTCTAGAATCAATATCTGATAAATCTGCGAGAAGCGTTTTTTCCTTCTTTTCATAATATTTTTTCATTGTTGAACTGCCTGTTCGCCTACGAGACTCGACTTTCTTGAGGTTGTCCTTAACGTTCGTCCTGTCATGTTTTAATCCTTGAAGTTCTAATAACTCTGCTGGAATATATTTTCCAGCTACTGCCAATTCAGATTCAATTCGAAGTCCTGGTGGAGCTCTTGCTAATGAAGGGTGTATGTTAGCCATCCAAGGATAAGCTCCTCGATACCAGCCAGCTATGAAAAATAAAAGAGTGGTTAGAAGAAGAGATATTGTCACAAAGAAAGTTTGAAAATAACCTTTGTCTCCGTCTGAAACACCTTCCCAATCAGGTGCATTACCAAGAGAAGGATTGCCCAAGACAAATCCAACTAGAATTACTACACAAATTGACATTGCCATTCCTAGCGTAACTCTATAAAGTGTGTCAAATTCTTCATCTAATTCACCTCTTCGAGGGAACATCGCTTGAATTAGAGTGTATCCTGGAAGAAATAATACTAGCAAAAGACCGGCAATTACTCTAAGATAATTTATCTCTTCCATTGATACTCCAGATTAGACCCGTTAAAAACGTCTACCGTTGCCAAAACCACTGCGATAACCATACGGTTCAGAACCATTTCTCCTCAATGATGATTGATTTTTTAGAAAATCCCAACGTGGTTTACATTCGCAATCTAATCCCATTAAATCTCCAATACCTAAACGATGATTTTTCAATGCCTCTAGAATTTTATTATTACAATCATGACAATTGTGTGCCCCACGGCGCGTCCCACCTCCTGTTGGATCTGAATAAATACGCACGGGCAAGTCTTCACAGCGTTTTAGAACTTCGACGACAGACCATAACCAGGGTGCTGTCCATTCGTTTCTAAACCAAAGTTTTTCGACTACTGTATTCTTTTGTACATTTACTGGATTTATTGATATTTTATCTACATGAGGGGCTGCATCAATTGCGGACTGGACGGCATCTTCAATCGCTTCTTTTTCACTGAGATATGGCGGTTTAAGCAAAATATATGCTTTGACTTCTGCACCATTGTCTCTGGCAAGTTTACATACTTTCACAAAATGTGACCATCGTAAACGTTTGTTAACTGATTTGTCTAAAACAATAGGATTAGATGATTCTAATCCAATTGCAATTTCGATTTGGGGTGCACTGGTGTAAGCAAAATGCTTGGGATTTACAAACTCAGGAAGTGATTCTATCAGAACTTTTTCAATACCTATGTCCGTCATATCTGACATGATTTCATCTGCAAATTCAAAAGGAACCTCGGTCAGATCAATAAAAGACCCTGATGTGTAAATCTTTGCGTATTTCTTTCCTTCCAATGTAGGTCTAATTTTGGCCCATTGTTGACGAAGCATATCATCACTCACACCTCCAGGAACGGTATCATTGAAGTAACCACACATTGAGCAACCTTCTTTGATTGACCAATAACAGCCCCGTGTTCTAAGAATTACAACTCCTGCTTCAACAATTTCTCCATCCAAAACTTCTTGTTCTGTCCATTTGGCCACCGGCTGATCTAGAGGATGATCTCTAGGAATCGATTTGGATTTGTTCACGAAATCTGTTAATGGAACAAATGCTTCAGGCATGATGTCGAACCTCCACTGCAAGTCCTCTTTTCATAGAAACCATCTCTTCAGGATTCATTTTCGCAATGCCTACTGCTGTCACAACGTCATTCTGTTTAATTACAACTTGATCGCCAATATTCCAAGCTCCTTCATATTCCTTAACACCGACTGCAAACAAATCTCCAACTAATTTGAAATCCTCCGCAAAAACAATCGGACCATTGTTAGAAGCGTATGATTGACCCCCATTCAATGTTAATCCGAAACCCCCGACAACAGATGACATTGAGGCTAGGTCACCACACCTCAATTTGTAAGGCATGCGCCCACTAATTTCCGATTTAATCAAAAACTCTGATTTGTCTCCATATTGAAATTTAGCTAATCCCCTTGCCTCTCCTTTTGCTCGATCTTTAGTATTCAAAATAGGGATATCAATTAAACACCTTTTTGCAATATTCTGAAGATCTTCAAGACCTTCAAATGAAGAAGGACGTTCGACTCCTGTATCTACGACGTCGAGGCCTGTCTCCTTAACGAGACTTGTCATTATTTCTGATGATGAACCTGCATGGACGATGGCTTTTGTATAATATTTTTTAGGTTCTAATTTAGATAATTGAGTCCTTAACATTTCAACTTCGGAAGGGCTCCAATTTCCTGTCACTGCTATATCATAATGGGCTGCGGGATAACAAAATTCTAATTCTCTAGGAACTAAACCTAAAGGTGATGTTACAGATACAATATGTAATGCTAAATGATTGTCAATATCTCGAATTGCATTGTAGAACCTTTTGTGACTGCTACTCTTGAAGTAAGGTTTTCGTGCAGAACAAGGAAGAATTAACAAAACCATATTTTTTGACGGAGGTTCATAATCAGACAATCTTTGTTGGAAATCAAGAATTGCTGGATGATTTAGACTTAAGTCATTGGATCGTATTGTAGAATGAATTCTAGCGCCTTTCTCAATTAATAATGATGATGAATGGTGCAAAATTTGAGAAACTCTTGGATTGTGAAGACTAGTAATCTCAACCAATTCTCTTAATTTTCCATTGGCTATCGCATTCCTAATTTTAAAAATCCAACGGTTTAATTCGGTACGATTGTGTAAGAACAAGTCATCAATCTGTGACTGTTTAGTCCACTCTCCGCCATCTAAGGCCCAACCCGTAGAGCTGCGTAATTCCACATTTAAGTCATCAAATATATCTACGCCTAAATATGCTAAAATTGGCATATTAGAAGGTTCTACGGCAGGAGCATAAATCAACCTTGAATATCCAGCTTCCTCCCTAAATTTGGATGCTATCTCCACTATTTTTTCAGGTTTAAGTGAAGAGGCATTGTCCAAGACGGCAATATCTCTTGATAATTGCAAGTAAGGTTCTTTGTCTGAATCTAAACCGATAGGGGTTGGAGGCAAGTCTAATGATTTTCCAATAGTAATCGTACCTGTAGAATTCAACTCTGGTGATTCAGTTAAATCTTCTTTGCTAAATACAATATGGGGTGTATACAGGTCCTCTTCTAATTTTAGAAGACGGCCTAGTCCTTCATGGCCTATTGGTTCCATTATAGGCCCAAATTAGCGCCTATATATTGGAATTCTTCTATGCTTCAGGAGTCTTTAGTTCTTTAGGAGGCTCAGTAGAAGTCATCTGATCCTTGATTCCATCAGATTTTATTTCTTGTAGTGCTTCTTCGGAATCTTCTTTGATGGCATCTAATTCAGCCTGCATTTCTGCGGCTGTTGGTATTGTTCCCAAAACATCCTCAGACTTGCCAAGTGCCTTTTCAACATCCTTGACTTCAGATATTTGCCTATCTGGAGCTTTGCGTGAATAACCTACATAATCTGCAGCGCCTTCGAATAACTTTGTTAGTTCGAATGGAAGTACGAATTTAGTAGATGCGCCTGCGCCAATTTCCTTTAAGGAATCAAGACTCAAAACAGTCAATGCTTTTGAATCTAAAGCTGAGGCACCCATGGCTGTAATCCTTAGACCTTGAGCTTCTCCTTGCTTTTCTAAAATAGTTTGAGAACGCTGACCTTGAGCTTCTAGAACTTTAGCTTGTCGAACACCTTCTGCTGCAAGAATGCGTGACTGTTTGTCTCCTTCTGCAGTCAAAATGCGTGATTGTTTGTCTCCTTCTGCAGACAAAATTGCTGATCTCTTTTCGCCATCTGCTTTTAGAATTGCTGCACGTCTTTCACGTTCGGCTGAGGTCTGTTCCTCCATTGCAGCTTTAACATTTGGTGAAGGGTCTACTTCTCTAATTTCAACATTGTCTACTTTGACACCCCATGGATCTGTTTCAATATCTAATTTTTCTCTTAGAATTGCATTAATTTTATCTCTGCTAGAGAAAATTTCATCCAACTCCATATCCCCTACAACACCTCTAAGAGTTGTTTGAGCCATATTCACTATTGCAGCTCTGTAATTTGCCACAGCCAATACTGCGTTCTTAGCATCAGCAACTTTGTAGTACACGACCGCATCGACCATCGTTGGTGAATTATCTTTAGTGATAACTTCTTGGCGTGGAACGTCAAGAACCTGAATACGAAGGTCTACCTTGAAAACCTGTGTTATAAGTGGAACTACAAAATTCCATCCTGGATTGAGCATCGAATGAAACTTACCCAACCTTAGCGCTACTCCTGCTTCATATTGTTCAATCTGTACAATAGTTGTCATCAAAATGACGACAATTACTGCACCAAGAATGAGCAATAATACCAACAAACTACCTAACATTTTTTTTCTCCTTTTATTCCTCTGGAACTACTGTAAGTGTAATTCCTTCTGCATGTGTAACTTTTACTTTTGTTCCTGACGATATAGCCATATCTGCAGTAGCTCTGAATTCTTGTCTACCTACTTTCACTTTACCGGCCATTTCATTAGCAACTACATCTTTAGTAACGACGCCAGAACCACCAATCATCGATTCAATACTCATCTCACTAGGGGTGTCTGGAGGGGCTAAAGATTGATACATCCGCATTGTTCCATATAATGAACCAAGGCCTACTATCAGACCTATGGTTACTAACGAAAATGTGGATAGTCCCAGTGCTTCGTTAAAAGACATCAAAAGACCTAGCACTATGAATACAGTTCCTGGAACTGCAATCAAGAAACCTGGTTGGAATACCTCTATTACGAATAGAAGAATACCTACTATTATGAATGCTAAACCTATTTCACTGTCTGCCAAAAGTTCATCAGCCATGCTTTCCTCTTTCTTTCCACCGCTAACAACCATATAAAAAGTATTCACTCTACAAAATCGAAGAACTATTGCATCAAAAATAGGATAACTACTTACTAAAATATTTGATTGCTGCGCTACGAATAACCCATACTAGAGTAAAACCAAAGACAACAAATACATATGTGGAAGAAGAAATATCCGTACTATCATCAGTTATACCAATCAAAGTCACAATTGCCATAAAAATAACTAGTAACACTGCAAACCATTGAAATTCTTTTTGTAAATCTTCCTTGGAAGTGCTTCCTGGCCCAAAATTTTTGACACTGTAACTTATCACAGCCCAACTTACAGCGAATTCGCAAACCGCAATAGCTATTTCGATTATTTCATCAGCACCTGCAAAAAATAGGAAGGCTAAAAAAGCAATAAGTGCTCCAGAAGCCCACATCAATTCTTTCTGCAAGTCTTGTTCCATAATGTGATAATGAACACATGTTTATTTAACAACAATTATATGTAACTTGTAAAATGGTTACTCTCGAAAAAATGCATAAGCAATACGAAATGGCTGAATTGAGACGTGAAGACTTGCTTGAATCGCCCTCTGAAATGTTTAGATCTTGGTTTGAAAAAATAGAGGATTCGGAAAATATTGAAGCAAATGCGGCAACGCTTGCCACTTCTAGCAAAAAAGGTAAGCCTTCTAGCCGTACTGTTTTGGTTAAAGAATATGATGGGAGGGGGTTTGTATTTTACACAAATTACAAGAGTAAAAAAGGGAGACAAATTGAAATTAATCCTTACGGTTCCTTAACATTTTTTTGGCCTGAGTTTGAAAGGCAAATTCGTATTCGTGGGAAAATGAGAAAGGTTTCACGGAAACAATCTGAAAAATATTTTCACAGTAGACCAAGACTAAGTCAAATCTCCGTTTTAGCATCACATCAAAGTGAAACATTAGAAAACAGAGAACAATTAGTCAAGAAAGTGGAGAAACTTGAAAAAATATATGAAGGCAAAGAAATTCCATTACCTGATTATTGGGGTGGATATCGTTTGGAACATCGGAAAGTAGAGTTTTGGCAAGGTCGGCGGGATCGACTTCATGACAGATTTGTATACTCAAAAAACGGTACTATTTGGAAAATTGAAAGGTTAGCGCCTTAGTCTACAAAAACCATATCGTGCTGAAAGATGGGCGTTTTTTTATGTAATGACTTGTGTTTTCTCTTGCGCAGTATTATATACCCCCTTTTTCTCCCGACAAATCCCTGTGTTTGACTCTTGATGCGAGTCGTATGATGCAGGGTAGTTCGTGCACTCGATCTTTACATTAACCTAGACCGGGGAAGTTGGCATAGACGTTAGTCTCTTCACAGTGAGACATTAACGCGTCAATGATTGTCAGATCATACGCAAACCCGGACGAATGTTGAAGCCGACGGCTA
>CAZOEZ010000018.1:4690-20179 GCA_964578995.1 uncultured archaeon | reverse complement strand
ATCATTTGAGACTCTGGATCTTGAGACCCAGGTTCGAATCCTGGCGGGGCTACCAATAATTAATACCCATTCATGGGAAAATATGGATTTGTGGATGATTGTGTTTGGATTGCTACTAATTGTAGCACTATCTTGTGGATGGTTAGTATGGGTTTCACGATTCGTTTGGCAAGACCAAAAATTAGCTGTTAGATATGCTGCAATAGGAGGGGCTGCAACATTAATCATGATGGTAATTGGAATGGAAAAATTATGAAAAAAAAAGAATTACTACTAAAAAAACCCGTTAGAAATCCAGATGAAAATATAAAGTGGGAATCGGAAAATGATATAATAATTATAACATATCCTAAAAATTTTGGAAAAATAGAAAAATGGTTACACGATAGAATTGGTGGCCCTGAAGAAGTTAGAAGACCTCTTGATAGATATACTTCCTACATTTGGAAACTATGTGATGGTGAAAACTCAATATTTGATATAATTAATGAATTTGATAATCAATTTGGAGAAGAAGTAGCTCCTGCAATAGATAGGGTACAACTTTTTCTTGAAAAGTTGCTAGAACTTCGTCTAATTACTCTAAAATAATTCAAACAAAATTATTATATCCCATATCAGAAGGGCCAATTACTAAATGAGTGAAGTAACATTTGATTGGAAACCTGGAATCGAAGAGGTTTGCCTAAAGCTAAAAGGAAAAGAAAGAATTGGAATTCAAGTTCCTGATGGATTGAAAACTAAATCTCATGAAATTGTAATTCTAGTGGCTAAATTGACAGGAGCTAAAGTTGTTCTGTGGGGAGAACCAACATACGGAGCTTGTGATTTGGCAGATCGACCTTTAGAAGAAATAGGAGCTGATGCACTAATTCATATGGGACATTTGCCAATGCCTTACCATTCTGAATTTTATGCAATTCCCACTTTTTTTGTTCCTGTAAGACACACTGGGACACTTTCTCTTTCTAAAAAAGCAATTACTGAATTAAAAAAAATACTCCCTAATAAAATTGGAATTGTCACCACTGCCCAACATTTGCATATGATTAACATTGCAGGGGAAATTTTAGACGATGAAGGATTTGATACCAGTGTAACAACGGGAGGTCCAAGATTAGCTGCTGCTGGACAACTATTGGGATGCAATTCATCGGCTGCTCGAAAATTAAATGTTGATGGTTACTTATACATTGGAACGGGACTATTTCATCCGCTGACTGTTGCACTCTCATCAGGTAAACCTGTCGCTTGTCTTGAACCTCACAATGGTGATATTACTGTAGCTGACCCGAAGCCATTCTTGAAACAACGTTATGCTGCAATGGCTATGGCTGAAAAAGCAAAACGATGGGGTATACTTTTTTCCAACCAGATTGGACAAAAAAGAATGGACTTAGCCGATAAAATAGCTGACTTACTAAACGAGAACGGTAAAGAAACAATTATGATAGGAAGCATACATCAATCACATGAGCAATTGCTAGGATTGGGAATAGATGCAGCCGTTATTACTGCCTGTCCAAGATTAGCTATAGAAGATGGACCTACATGGCCTATGCCTCTTCTAACCGTTCCGGAGACCCAGATTGTAATGAGTAAAAGAGAACCAGAACCTTACCCATTTGACGAATTTGCTTGAAAGGGTAATCTATTAAACTTACCCGTTTTGAACTTCTTGTGGGTCCCATAAAAATACAGAACGTGATTGTCGCATCCCATCTCGGCAAAGATGTTGAATTGATAAAGCTGGCAACTGAAATACCTAATGCCAAATACTCAAGTTCAGGCAATCCGTCAGTAATAATAGAAATTGATACTGAGGGTGGTAAAAAAGCTGCAGGAGTTTTATTTGGAAATGGGAAAATTATAGTGACTGGTGTAGAATCATTAGAAAATGGAAAAGATGTTATATCTAATTTAAGAAATATTATTAAAGCCATAGACCCAAAAATAAAGATGAAGAGAGCGATAAAATTAGAAAACATGGTTGTTAGAAGCAACTTAGGAAAGACTCTCGATCTTCAGGCCTTAGCTCTTGCAATACCTGGGGCCGAATATGATCCAATCCGTTTCAAAGGATTAGTTTTAAGGATGGATGAACCAAATGCTAGTTTTGTCATTTTCCAATCTGGAGTTTTAATAGTTACAGACATTATTAGCGAGGCTAAAGCAAAGAAAGCATTGAATGAATTAGAGAAATTCATGATTGAAAGTGGCATTGCCTCATAATGAAAAAGAACCGTCTTGAACGGCTGTGCGAAGCTATCGAAACGTCTGTTGAGGAATCATGTAAAGAGCCGGTAACGGTTGCCTTTTCAGGAGGTATTGATTCTACTTTAGTTGCATTTTTGGCCAGAAAATTCATCGATGTAGAATTAATTGCAGTTGGAACACCGAATTCTTATGATTTAGAAGCTGCAACGTCTGCTGCCAAAAAGATTGATATGAAACTGAGAACTATTGTTGTTGAACCAAGTGAAATGGTGGTGGAAGGTTTGAATATGCAGAAAGAATTGGAATTAAGTCCCATAGAAGTTGAATTCATGCTTCCATTCTGGATTGCTGCTAAGAACTCTACAAACCCAATATTAATGTGTGGACAAGGGGCTGATGAATTGTTTGGAGGATATGCCCGTTTTAGAAAGAAAGACGCCCAAAAAGACCTTGCCAAAGAGGTAAATGATTTGATAAAACGTTTACCAGATAGAGAGAAAAAAATAACAGACTCCTTTAAACGAAATTTGTCGTGTCCTTATTTATCCAAAGATGTAATAAAAGCAGCTGAAAGATTTACGATAGAAGAGCGTATTGGTAAAATTGGAAAAGTTCCACTCCGTGAGGCTGCATCTAAACTTAAATTACCTAAAGATATAGCAAATCGAAAGAAAAAAGCTGCACAATATGGTAGTGGAAGTCAAAAAGCTATAAAAGACATAATTAAGCACAGAATCGAATTCAATATAGAATTCGAAAATAAAAAAATTGCGGAATCTATTGCTAAAGCAACGGAACCTGAGAATGCTGGATGGGTAGAAACTGTTGTTAAAGACAATGAAATTAGGGCTACAGTTAAAGCTGAGAATCTAGGAAGTCTTAGAGAAGCTGCTGAGGATTTTATGGCTTGTTTATCTGTAGCTGAAAAAGTTTCAAAAGAATAATAAAAGAGCTTTGATGAAACCTAAAATGGATTTGATTAAAGACTTTGCAGGACTAAGGCCCTTACTTTACAATCTGATTACTACAGGAATTATTATTTTTGTTCTTTCAAATCCAATAACCTCACATTTGTATCTTAATAATATGGATAAAGATTCAACTTTTCACGCAGAACAAAATCAGATTTACAGAGAATTTGATATAATCAAAGAAGATAAAAACTACAAAGTAATCTTTTTAGGATCTTCAATGACAAGAGAAGACATAGATTGTATAGTGATTGAAAACAATTATGATAATTTGAGCTGTTATAATTTAGGAAGCTCATCAGATATACCTTATCTGAGATTATTAGAAATTCCAAAAATAATCGAAGCAAAACCAGACTTAGTAGTTATAGAAATAACCCCGAACACATTTGCAAACATATCGAATTTAGATTATCTAGAACCGATCATTGAATTAAGAATCGGGTTAGCTAGTACAATCCAAGATGGAAATGAACAAGTGTACTGGAGAGAAAACATACTTAATGAACATGAAAAATACCTTGTAGACAACTCTATAGAAAAAACTCTTTTCTGGAATAATTATAGGCAGGATATTCTAAATGAAGGAATCAAGAACCGCCTTTCTTCAACAAAAGACCTTGATGTGAAAAGCCCAGCTAGAAATTACAGTGTAAAAACTAATAGTGAATTAATAGAATTAATGGATGATTTCTATGATGAAGAAGGAGCGTTTTTCTCAGATGATATTGACCAATCCATTAACCTTATTTCTATGGAAATAATGATTAATTCACTAATTCTGAATGGTATAGATGTTATTTTCCAGTCACAACCCATAAACCCATTAGCTATCAAGAATGCACCTGAAAAATTCTGGGATAATTATAACTCTTCAGTAAGCAAATTAGAAGAAACATACAATATAACCCACTACAACCATTTCTATAATGATGAATATAATTTTGCCGATTTAACTCATTTAGATTACGAAGGAAGGAAAGATTATTCAATGAATTTTGCAAAATTTCTTAATGAAACGAGGAATCTATGAATTTTACAACGCCAGAGTATTATTATCTCTTTATTCCTGTAGCTTTATTTGCCTGCTTCCTGATTTTTTACAACTCTCGTAATAAACAAATATCTTCACTTTTACTGCTCAGTTATGTCTTTTTCTATTTAGCTTCGGGTTTTTACATAATCTTACTTTTCATATCGACATTGGTAGATTTTTACTGTGGAAAGTCTATCGATAAAGCAAGTAATAAAGTTCAAAAGAAAAAATTCCTGCTTTTTAGTATAATAACAAATCTATCTATTTTAGGGGTTTTTAAATATTTTAATTTCTTCATTGGAAATTATAATGGCTTAATCCACCTTTACCCTATACTTCCTGAAATTGCAAAGATAAATGTTTTACTGCCAATTGGAATTTCTTTCTATACTTTTCAAACAATGTCATACACAATAGATATCTATAGAGAAAAGGTAAAACCGCAAGAATCAATAATCGATTTCGCTTGTTATGCAGCTTTCTTTCCCCAACTGGTTGCAGGTCCAATAGTTAGATATTCACATTTCAATCCTCAAATTACCGAAAAATTAGTATTCAAAGAGAATACTCTGAAAATCGGTTTAACATTCATAATATATGGATTGTTCAAGAAATTTGTTATAGCAGATAACCTCGCTATACAAGTAAATAACCTATTCACAGCCGAAAAAGATCTGACAAATTTTTGGTTAGTTTGGTGTGGAACATTGTTCTTCGGGATACAAATATACGCGGATTTTTCAGCTTATACAGATATTGCTATAGGTTCTGCAAAACTTTTTGGTATAGACTTGCCTGAAAATTTTAAACACCCCTATTTTGCCCATAATCCTCAAGAATTCTGGAGAAAATGGCACATCTCCTTATCCACGTGGCTAAGAGACTATCTTTACTTCCCATTGGGTGGCAATAAAGGAGGAATGAATGTCTTAGTCAAAGCAACAATGATTACTATGATTTTAGGGGGACTATGGCATGGTGCCAGTTGGAATTTTATTATTTGGGGTTTAATGCATGGAATTGCCATTCTAACTCATAAGATTATGAGAGATAATGGATTTGTGAAAAAGTTGAGGGATAATTTTCCTGCATCTTTTAGTTTTTCAAGCCTACTTTTAACGCAACTATTTGTTTTCTGGACATGGCTCATATTTAGACTTCAAGACGATAATATGCTTAACATAGCACTAAAAACCTCACTAGGCTATAATGCCAATTTTGATTGGGATGTTTTCAATTCTAGTTTTTCAGGGCCTATGTATTTCCACTTACTTGTATTGGTCCCCTCCTTTCTCATTATGCATTATATTAGCTACAGATATAGTGGTTTGAAGAATGTGATTACAAAATTATCTCCTCCTAAATGGGCTTTGACAACTGGAATTATGCTGTCTTTAGCAATACTACTAAAGCCAGTAGATACGAGCGATTTCATCTACTTTAGATTTTAGATTAAATTAATAATATAGAAAGTGTAACAAAGGCCATGCTTCATACTGAAATATGAGTCAAACTTATGCCGATATGTTGACAAAGGTAAAAGAATTCCATGATAAACATGAATTTAGCAAAAAAGAGAATAATGGTCACGATATGGCTTACCGAATATTGCTAACTATTGAAGAATTGGGAGAATTATCTGAATGTTTTACAAAAGGAAAACCTGAATCTGAAAAAGCAGAAGAATTAGCAGATATCCTAATCTTAATTCTAGGTCATGCCATCGCAATGGATATTGATTTGGAAGCTGCTTTTGATCTTAAAATGAATGAGATTATGAAACGACCTGCAATAAGAGGCGACCTAGGAATTCGTGTTACTAAATACAATCAAGAATAATTGGCAAATACTAAATATCATAGTCTTTACTGTGAAAATGTGTCTCTTCCAAAAGATAACAAAGACTCCGTCTCCGAACCTGTAAAAGGATTAGAGGGAATTGTTGCTGCAGATACGACTCTAAGCTCAGTCAATGGTGAAAAAGGAATCTTAAGATATTGTGGATACAATATAGATGATTTAGCATTCAGCTCAACTTTTGAAGAAACCATTTGCTTACTTTATGATAATGAATTGCCAAACCAAGAACGCTTAGATGAAATGACAAGGAAAGTAGGTGAAGCAAGGGTTTTACCTGATGAAGTAATAAAAGTGATTACTGAATTAGTAGGTAAAACCTCACCGATGAGTACACTAAGGACTGTTGTTTCCGTTTTGGGGCACTATGAAAAAAATGTACCTCTTAATGAATTACCACCTAAAGCACTACGATTGGTAGGGCAAATCTCAACAGCTGTCGCAATTATACATAGACTAAGAGAAAACTTGCCAATCATTGAGGCTGATCCAACTAAAAGCCATTCTGAAGATTTTCTCAGGATGCTACATGGTAAAGATCCGAGTGAGATACAGATAAACGCACTAAATTTATATCTTATTTTACTGGCTGATCACGGATTTAATGCATCTACTTTCTCAGCTAGAGTAACGGCAGGAACATTAGCCAATTTGCACTCCGCCATCACATCTGCTGTAGGAACGCTAAGCGGTCCACTACACGGAGGGGCTAATGAAAAAGCAATGGATATGATTATAGAAGTTGGGAAAAAGAAGAAGGCCTCAGCCTATATACAAAATGCCTTTGATTCCAAACGAAAAATCATGGGATTCGGACACCGAGTTTACAAAGTCGATGATGCTCGCAAACCACACCTAAAGAAAATGGCTAAGCAACTTTGGGAAGAGAAAGGCAACATGGTACTTTTTGAAGTAGCTGAAGAAATTGAAAGACAGGTCAAAGACAGAAAACCAATCATAACTAATGTTGATTTTTATTCAGCACCACTTCTCTATGGACTTGATATTCCCAAAGATCTATTCACCCCACTATTTGCTATGTCAAGAATAGCAGGATGGACGGCACATGTCTTAGAACAATATCGTAATAACAGACTTATTCGACCAAGAGCTAGGTATGTAGGGCCTATAGACCGAACATTTAGACCAATCGAGCAACGATAATTTACCAAAGACATTAAAAGTAGTATTTCTCAGCACTCATGATGGTTTCCATTAATGAGGCTAAGAAGGCAATTCAGAATGGAAAGATTGTAATTTACCCCACCGATACAGTTTGGGGTATGGGATGTGATCCTTTTAGTCAAAAAGCCGTTGATGAACTATTTAGAATCAAAGGTAAGAAAACAGAGGGATTGAGTATTATGCTAAACGATGTAAAACTAATTTATGATTTGTGTGAAGTGAACAAGAAGGCAAAAAAAATTGTGAAAGAATTTTTGCCAGGGCCCATAACCCTAATACTCAAATCCCAGAAAGATTTTGCAAAAGGCGTTACTAGAAATGGCAATATTGCAATCCGTGTACCTCTAAACAATACTGCACTAGATTTGGCAGAGAATCAACCAATAGTAAGCACAAGCGTGAATTTGCATGGTAAAAAAACTGCGCAAAACTTAGATGAGGCAAAAGAAATATTTGGTTCTAATTGTTACTATCTTGATGGAGAAAAACCAAAAGGTATTGAATCAACCATTATTGATTTAACGGAGAAGAAACCCAAAATAACGCGCATTGGTGCTTTATACTCTACTATTCTGGAGGGAATGTTTGAATCCTGAAGAAATAGAAAAGTGGAAAACTGCAGGAAAATTAGCCAGAGATGCATTGCATTTTGGGAAAAATTTGATTGAAGCTGAAAAATCAATGCTAAATGTGACTGAAGAAATTGAATCATTCGTTAAGAAACATGGTGGAGAATTAGCATTCCCTACCAATTTAGCAGTTAATAATGTTGGGGCTCATTGGACACCTTCAAGTAAAAGTAATGAAATCTTTTGCAAGGGTGATGTTGTAAAACTGGATGTAGGAGTTCATATTGAGGGATATATTGGGGATAATGCATTAACTTTAGAGATTGGAACTACAAATTACGCAAAAATGATCGAAGCTTCAAGAGAAGCACTAAATGCAGCAATTAATGTTGCAGTTGCTGGTGTCAACGTAGGGATTATTGGTCATGCCGTACAGGATACTATCGAAAAATACGGATATAGACCTATAGCTAATTTAACTGGACACCGGATAAAAAGATATAATCTGCATAGTGGGGTATCTATTCCAAGTATTAGAGAAAGAGGAGGCCCGACTCTAAATAATGGAGATATTGTAGCAATTGAACCATTTGTTACTGATGGTGCAGGTCGTGTTGGTGGTAAAAGAAACTCCAACATTTATCATTTGAGGCAAATACGGAAAGTAAGAGACGAAAAAGCAACTGAACTTATGAAAGAAATTCAAGATAGATACAAAGGCTTGCCTTTTGCAGAAAGATGGTTACATGAATTTCAGGATGATGCAACTAAGAATTTACAAAAACTTATGCGTGCTGGCATCGTATCATATTATCCTGTTCTAGATGAATTGGGAAACGGAATTGTTGCCCAATCTGAACATACCTTATTGATTACCAACAATGGTAATGAGGTGTTAACAGAATGAAAGATTCAGATGCAATGAATAGACTAGAAGAGATTTTCAAATCTCCTATGCTTCAAATAAATGTCTTAGCTGCCTTAACTGGTGCATGTGCAGCACTAATGACATGGATTTTCATATCTATGAGTAAAGGTATCCAGAACATATTTTATGGAGATAGTTTCATTCACAACTCATTAGAAGGTTCTGATAGAGAATGGTTGATTATATTCATACCTGCACTAGGCGGACTGATAGCAGGAATTATCATAGAATATTGGTCTAAAGATGCAAAAGGAGCTGGTGTTCCTATTGTAATGGAAGCTGTCGCAGTCAAGAAGGCAAGACTAAGCGCAAAAAGAGCTGTAGCGAAATGCTTTGCATCAGCCACATGTATAGGTACTGGAATGTCATTAGGCCGTGTCGGTCCTATGATTGTAATCTCTTCGACAATAGGTTCTGAAATTGGGCAAAGGACTGGTAAAACTGTAGAAGAAACTAGAACTATGGTTGGATGTGGTGCTGCAAGTGCTATCACTGCTGCCTTTAACGCACCTTTGGGCGGAGTCTTATTTGCTATCGAATTGATTATGGCTGAGCTAAAAACGAGATCTTTCATCCCTATAGTTGTAGCTGCCGTGATAGCCACAACAGTAGGTAGAAGTTTGACGGGAGATGTCGCTGCATTTGATAGCATACCACATTATACACTTAGTTCACCAATTGAATATCCCTTCTATATTGTATTAGGAATTATTGTTGGATTGGCTGCAGCAATATTCATAAAATTAATGAACCTCGTAGAAGATAATATCGAAAAATTTGACAACGTGCCTGTTCCCTTGAGAACATGTCTAGGGGGACTTTGTGTAGGGCTAATTGCATTATCTTTCCCTCATGTCTTAGGAAATGGTTTTGATGTAACGTCAGATTTAATATCATTAGATACGGACAGCAATGATAATTTAATTGTAGGAAATAGTTTTCCAAATACAGATGTTTCGTCGGGTGTAGGAAGCTTACTAATATTTATTTTGTCTATTATGGCATTAAAAATAATCGCAACATCCGTTTCAATTGGAAGTGGAGGGTCTGGTGGTATTTTCACCCCTAGTTTGTTTATTGGTGCTGCAATTGGAGCTGGTCTTGGATTAATCCTAAACTCATATGGGATTGTAGGACATCCTGGAGCTTTTGCTCTAGTTGGAATGGCTGCCTTTGTTGCATCAACAACACGAGCAACTCTAACGGCTATTGTTCTTCTATTCGAAATGACTGCAACGTATGAAATTATATTGCCACTCATGCTTTCTTGTGTTGTTGCAGATGCTGTTTGTTATGTTTTGTCTGAACACTCTTTTTACACTTCTAAATTAGCAAAAAGAGGAATCAATATTGATCTAGGGGCTGGACAAGATTTGATGAGGATGATAAGAGTCAAAGAAGCCATGTCAAGTGATGTAATGACCATTAAACCCCATGAACCTTTAGAAGTAGCACTTCAAATCATAGAAGATACAGGGCACATGGGGTTGCCTGTAGTTAACGAAAATGAAGAATTATATGGCATTATAACTTGGTCAGATATTCATGAAGCTGTATTGAAACATGAAAGACACATGACTGTGAAAGACTACTGTACTACTGATTTAATTACGGTTACACCCGAAGATACATTAACCCAAGCCTTAGACTCGTTAGGGTATAAAGAAATCAGCCACCTTCCTGTCGTAAGAAAAGAAAATGACAAAAAAATAATAGGAATAATTACCAAAGGTGATTTGATTAAAGCCTATAATAAGAGAAGATTTGTACAAAAAAAGATGAGTTGGCAGGATTAAAAAAAGGGAAACAAGCTTTTAATTGATTACTATAAATACATAAAAATGCCATCAGATGATAATGGAGTTGAAACAGGTGCTAATGGAGCTCGTTCTAACAAAAGAGCGAAGAGTTCTCCAACCCTATTCAGCCTGTTTGAAAAGGTGGTTGACATAATCAAAAAATATTGGTAAAAACTATGGGATGGTTCGGTGGAAAGAAAAAGCCAAAAAGAAAGCCTCCGGTTTTAGAACCTGTAGGCACCCCTGCTGTTCAGGCTGCTCCTGCTGTTCAACCTGTACAAGCTAATTCAGATATACCTTCTATTCAAGCTGCACCGGCAGCTCAACAGCCGATTGTAGAAGTAGCCCCTGTTGGAACTGTAGCTGATGCTAACGTAATGGTGTCTGCAGAGCCTGTTGTTTCATCATCCCCTCCCGCACAAGCACCCACACCTACAGGATGGGCAAAAAAAAGTGAAAAACCATTATTAGATATCCACAAAAGATTAGACCATATGATGGATTCGAAAGGTAAGAGCTTAGAAGACAGGTACCAAGATAGATTTGGCGACCAACTCCCTGAATCTGTTGCAACAGACTCAGCCCGTAAAGATTACAATGAAAAGAAAACAAATAAACCAAATATTGTTTTCAAACCACGTTCCAAACTCAAGCTAACTCCAAAAAAGATGACTGGAAAAAAGGATGAAGAAAAACCTGCACCTAAAATTGAAACTGAAGAGAAAAAAACAACTATGCCTAAATCCCGTGGCTCAAAAACAAAAGCTGCGATAGGAAGTGCTGGTTCAGCTGTAGGTAGAGGGGCTGGGGCTATTACTTCAGGCATTGGTAGAGGGGCTGGAGCTGTAAAGTCAGGTATTGGTAGAGGGGCTGGAGCTGTGAAATCAGGCATTGGTAGAGGAGCTTCGAGCGTAATGGGACTCTTTGGTAGAGGAAGTAAAGAAGAAAAATCAAAGAGTAGAAAAACCACAACAGGTACTGACTACAGTTCAATGAAATTACCTGAACTTAGAGCTGCTTTAAAGAAAAAAGGACTACCGACTTCTGGAAACAAGGCTGCTTTAATTAAAAGACTAAAAAAATAAGTCAGCGGTGTGTAATTATACTAACAATATCTTGATCCTTAACCTTGTGGTTTAGACCTACCGTCTGGCCAGGGAACTTCGCTGAAGGACCCCATACTTGTGAGTAACGAAATTTTCGTTGAAAGTCCCTATGCAAACGTTGACAAATCTCTGCAATAATTGTTCCCTTCCGAACAACCATTGGTTCCTCTAAATCTGCTTTTTCACCTTGTGGTTTCATAAATACAGATATAAAATCCAATGAACTATAAATCTGTTTTTTCAATTTTTCTATTCCTTTATTCTGTGGTGCTGCCACTTCAATTATCTTCTTATTTGTGCACATTTTTCTAACCGATTTTAGTTGAGTTTTATTAATCATATCTACTTTAGTGACAACATCAAAAGAAGGAACGTAAATTCTAGTAGCTGCCAAAATATCAACCAAATCATCCAATGTTACTTTCTCTCGAAAAACTACTTGCGCATTAACCAACCCATATTCTCTTACAACTGTTTTGACAGCATCTTCCTCCAAATCTTGAGCAACTGTAGAAATGACTTCAATTCCTCCTATTCCTGTTTTAGAAATGCTTCCATTGGGAGGGCGACTATTCAATCGAATACCTGAATCAAATAATTCTTTGAGAATAACATGAGGTGCTGGATCTACAGCATCAATAACATGCACTATAAGATCGGCTGAACGTATAACTGAAAGTACCTCTTTTCCACGACCTGCACCCCTTGCAGCTCCTTCAATCAAACCAGGTAAATCAAGAATCTGAATTCGTGCATCTCTATACTTCAAAACGCCGGGAACTACATCTAAAGTAGTAAAGGCATAAGATCCAGTTTCACTATCTGCATCAGTCAAACAATTAAGCAATGTAGATTTACCAACGCTAGGTAATCCTACCAAAGCTACTGTTGCGTCTCCGGCCTTACGAACACCATAACCACTACCTTTTGGACCTGAAGAACTAATGACGACTTCTTCACGTAATTGAGCCAATTTAGCTTTCAGCTTACCTATATGGTGCTGAGTGGCCTTATTATATTTAGTATTTGCAATTTCTTCTTCGATTTCTGTAATCTTATCTGTAAGAGACACAATTCTTCAGGATTAGGGGGGGATTAAACGTATTGAGTTGGCATCAACTATAAAATTATACTACTATTCCATACTCATGGCCTACCCCTTGAGTGACTCTAATAAAATGGATAAAGCAAAAAACGATATTGTAAATATTCTGAAGATGGAAGGATATAAAATAGATTCTGGAAATTTATTCACAGCCTTCAAAGAAGCTGGAGGGGAAATGAGTGACTTCAAACCTGCTTTAGATGAACTCACTGAAGAAGGTAAAATTAAATCCGATAGCGATGGAAACATAATGACCGTAGAAGATTTTCAAAGAGAAAAATCACAAGAATCGGATAATGTAGAAAAAGAAGAAGAAAATATAGAAAGTAAAACTACTGCAGACGATGATAACGAATTGGAATCTATAATAAAACTAAAGGAAGAAACTGATTCATGGCTTATCGACAAACTCAAGAATGAAGGAAGTGAAGAAGACTTGAAAGTTGAAGTCCAAGAATTAAGAAAACGAGTTGAAAAATTAGAAAGGATCATAGAAAATATGACACGAGCTTTTGATTAATGACCGTTAAAGAAAACAGGGGAAGAAAACGATACATTCTATTCTCACATTCGGATAAAGTCACTAAGAATGAAATGACCCAATTTGCGGATAAGAAAATTAGTGTACTGGGTGGTAAAATAGGCTGCAAAGTGATCGAATTTGGTGACAAATTAGGAATTCTGAGAGTAGATCATAATTTATTAACAAAAGCTAGAGAGATTATGAATAAGGAAAGTGGTAGCATAGAAATAAAAACTATGAAAAGCAGTGGCACACTCAAGAGTCTCAGAAAAAAATAGAGCAAGCATTATTACGGGACTAATATTACTTTGAACAATGGTCAATGAAAATGATTCAGATGAATGGGAAGAAACTCAATATGAATCATTGGATTGGGGTGGTGATGACGAAGGTGAAAGTAGACTAATAGAAGTATACCCTTCCACAAACAAGGCCGCTCAGGCAGCATTAGTATTGATTGTAGCTGGAATTGTTCTTCTAGGGACTGCAATGAGCCTAAATGGAATTCTTAGTGATGATGAAAAAGCAGCTGGGCTTACTGTAAAAACAAATGAAATAATGGATGACACAGGTATTGAAGTTGATGAAGAAGGTGGAGATATTGATGAAGGTTTTGTTCGTCAAGTCCTTAGAGGCGGATTGTTCTACGAACTTGGTTGTGCTGTTTTAGCTTTTATTGGTAGTGCCTCACTTATTAGAAGACAAAATTACAATATGGTTTTGATTGGTTGCACAGCTGCCATTATAGGACTAGGTGGCTTTTTGTTATCGACAATTACCGGGGCAATTGCACTCTATTTAACCTTCCAGTGTAAGCATGAGTTTGGCATAAATGAGCAAGATGAGAGCTGGTGAGGTTGCTAACTGAACTGCTCGATTATCTAAATATAAAAGAATTATATCCTCCCCAAAAAGAAGCAATAGACTTTGTTGATAAAGGAGACTCTGTCCTAATGTCTGTACCTACTGCGGCAGGCAAAACATTAGTAGCCTATGCAGCCCTGATGAGAGCTGTAAAGGCCAACAAAAAAGGAATATATCTTGTACCACTAAGGGCCTTGGCTTGGGAAAAAGTTGGTGAATTGAGAGATATATGCAAAAATATCCTGAATGGGGCAAAAATTGGTGTTTCTGTAGGTGATTATGATAAAGCAAGAGGACTATCAAAATATGATATTATTATATCAACTTCAGAAAGAGCCGATTCACTGATTAGGCATAATCCCTCTTGGTTGTCTGAAGTTGAATGTTTAGTATCAGATGAAATACACCTGATTAACGACTCAGGAAGAGGACCTACGCTTGAAGTAACTTTATCAAAATTCAGAGAAATAAACCCTTCTATACAAATTATAGGACTATCTGCTACAGTATCAAATTCAAAGGAAATAGCAAGCTGGTTAAATGCAGAACTTGTTGAAAGTGACTTCAGACCTGTGCCTTTACGAAGGGGAATATCCCTTGAAAAAAAAATTGAATGGGAAGATAAGAAAAAAGACAATATTGCTATAGAAGGCGTTGAAGGAATTGCCGTAGATAATTTACCTGAACAATGTTTAGTTTTTGTTAGTACAAGACGATCTGCAGAAGCACAGGCAAAAAAACTAAGTAGAATCATTGGTCAAAAACTTAATCAAGACGATTTAGAAAAGTTGAAACTATTTGCTGATAAGATGGAACAAAGCGCTGATGAAGTTACTTCAGTAGATAAAACGCTTTCAAAACTTATAGCGAACGGGGTGGCATATCACCACGCTGGATTGACAAATAGACACCGAAAGGTAATTGAAACTGCATTTAGAGAAAAGATACTCAAAGCTCTATGTGCAACACCAACATTAGCTGCAGGAGTGAATTTACCTGCTAGAAGAGTTATTATTCGAGATCTAAGCAGGTGGGATTCGGCCTTTCAGTCAAACCAGCCCCTACCGGTTCTAGAAGTCCAACAAATGCTAGGGAGGGCAGGAAGACCTGGATTTGATGTAGATGGGCAAGGGATTCTTATTGCTAAAAATCGAGAACAGATTGACTTTTTTATTGAAAACTATTTCAATGGAGAAACGGAACCTGTAATTTCACGATTAGGGAGTGAGCCTGCACTGAGAACTCATCTTCTATCATTAATAACATCAGGAACCGTAAATACCAGAGAAGGTCTACACCATTTTCTAGAAAAAACTTTATTCGGAGCTC
>CAZOEZ010000018.1:2410-4590 GCA_964578995.1 uncultured archaeon | reverse complement strand
GTAAATACCAGAGAAGGTCTACACCATTTTCTAGAAAAAACTTTATTCGGAGCTCAGGGAGAACTTTGGAGAACACAACACCGATTGAACAAAGTCTTAGATTTTTTAGACAAAGAGAAATTAATCGAAATTGAAGGAAAAAATGAAGGTGACTTTGTAGCCGCTAATGAATCATTACAGGAGAAATTGAAACCCACGGCATTTGGAAGGAAAGTTTCACAACTCTACATAGATCCCTTATCTGGTGTAATAATCAAGAACGCCTTAGAATCAGAAGTAGAGGCTAATCCTCTAGGATTATTACATACCATTGCAAGAACTCCCGATATTTACTCTCTTTACGTTAGAAAAAATGAAATGGAAACTTACCTTACACACCTAATGCAGATGGAAGGAGATTTGATGTTGCCTCCCCCTGTAGAGCACATGGAACTAGAGTTTTACTTATGGGATCTAAAGACTGCATTATTACTAATGGACTGGATTGAAGAAACACCTGAAGAACATTTATTGAAAAGATACTCTACTACTCCTGGTGACATACGGGCTAAAGTTGAAACTGCAGAATGGATATTGTACGCTATGGGAGAATTGGCTGAACTAATAGCTCCTTCACACACCAAAATGATTACTGAATTACAAATAAGAGTAAATAATGGCGTACGTAAAGAGTTGTTACCACTCTTAGAAATTGACTCCATAGGAAGGATTAGAGCTAGATCATTATTCAATGCAGGATTTACAAGTCAGGGATCTATTAGAGATGCAAGACCCTCTGATTTGAGCAAGATACAGGGAATTGGAACAAGATTGGCAGATAAGTTAGCAGGGCGGAAAGAACCTGAACAAATACGTTTTGAGTTAGGCTAATTAATAGCGCCCCTATGGTATTGAAATGGTAAGGTTTGTCAAAGACCAGCCAGACGCATACATCTACAGCAGTTTTGGAGCGCGTATATTCATAGGTGGATTGCTTATGTCTTTACTTTACGTTACAATCGGCATTATTGTTTACATGTATGCAGATATCATTCTAAGTTGGTATACCAAACTATTCGGGATTCCAGACGTACCGATAATTGGACCCCTCATGGATAGCGTATTGTTTGTTACTGTTATGTTTCTACCATTGGTTAGTATTACTGTAGTTATTTCTAGATTTATTTTAAGAAGAACGTATAAGAAATTAGAAAAATTAGAAATTGACAGTAAAACTCCACTATTCTTACTTTCTCTAGCTAGATTCTTCTTTATTGGATGTGCTATAGCAACTTTTGCACCTTTGGCCATGGTTGCTGAAAGTGCTATGAATATGGAAATACCTTCTTCTTCAATAAGTTACTTTCAATCCAGTTTCATGTCTATCTTTTTTACACTATTGGGAATTCAATTGTTTTTGACTATGATATCTCCTGTTGTTCAATTATACGGGAGGACAAAAAGTAGAGGCCTACTCTTAGCTGGATTTTTGGCATTTATTGTAAGTTCAAGCTTAATATACATGGCAAATGGGCAGTGGAATATTTCTATTTTTAATCTTGCAACAAACGAATTCAAATCATCTTTTGGAACTGTAATGATTATTTGTGGAATTTGTATTTTTTTCTGCTTCTGGCTTGTATCAAAGGATGCAAAATCGATACTCCGTTACCAAAAAATGCATTTTACTATGAAATTGGGTGAGTAATGGAATCCTGGGCTGAAAAATATCGACCAAAAAATCTATCTGAAATTATTGGAAATACAAAAACAATAACTGAGCTAAAGAATTGGGCCACCTCATGGGGTGGTAAAATGACCAAAAAAGGTATTATTCTTTCCGGACCTCCAGGTTGTGGTAAAACTTCGGCTGCAATTGCACTAGCGAATGATATGAATTGGGAGATTATTGAATTAAATGCCTCTGATGCAAGATCTGGAAATGTGATAGAAGGTACTGCACTAAGAGCAGGCTTGTTCCAAACTTTTGGAGAAAAGGGTATTTCTGAAAGAAATTTGATATTATTGGATGAAGCGGATAATCTGTATGAAAGAGCGCAGCAATCAAAAAACAAAACTAAAAACTACAGTGATAGAGGTGGAAAGAAAGCCATTTCTAAAACATTAGAGCAAACAAAACAACCTGTAATAATTACTGTAAATGACCTCTATAATCTTACAAAAGGAACAGGGGCTAAAAT
>CAZOEZ010000018.1:0-2310 GCA_964578995.1 uncultured archaeon | reverse complement strand
AGCTATTTTTGATTTGAATGAACAACCAAGAGATGTTGCAACGTGGATTAGTGACAATATACCTATAATTTACAAGCATCCGAGTGATATTGAAAGAGCATATGACAAAGTGGCATACGCTGACTTGCTCCTAGCTCGCGTTATCAAAACACAAAATTATGGACTTTGGGGGTACGCTTCTGAGTTGATGTCTAGTGGAGTTGCACTGTCAAAATCACACCCAACAAGTGGAAGAAGACTGCAATTCCCCTCATGGATTAGAAAAATGGGCGCTAGCCGTTTTCAAAGAGGTTATAGAAATTCTTTGGCAAAAAAAATTGGGAAAGCAACACACCAATCTATCAAAGAATCAAAAATGGAACAATTAGCTGTACTTTCAATAATTTGTAGAAGTGATCGGAAAGAAGCTGCAAGGATAACTGGAAAACTAGAATTAGATGAAAATGAACTATCTATTCTAATGGGTGTTTCTAAGAAAGAAAAAATAATATTGGATATTATTGAAAAGTCCCAAGAATTTAGACAAGAAAGAGAAGTAGTAACTCTAGATTATAGACCACAAATAAATGAAGATAATGAAGAACCAAAGAAAATAACCCCAAAGGCAGATAGTAAACAGAAAAGCCTATTCGAATTCTAAAGGTAGCTTTTGTTGATCTGATATTCCTAATCGACTAGCTGAAACTCCCATTAAACGTATTGACTTTCCCGGTTCCCAATTTTCATACAATAAGTGTTTTGCAACTTTAAAAATATCTTTGGATTTGTGAATCTCGCCGGAAACTGTCTTTTGTCTTGTTATAGTTTCAAAACTAGGCCAGCGTAATTTAATTGCAATTGTCCGAGCTGAGCGTCCAACTTTATCCAAGCAATCTGAAACTTCAGAACAAAGCTTTCTCAATTCATTCTCAACAGTATTAGCATCTGAAATGTCTTTTTCGAAAGTGGTATCGGTCCCTTGTTGCTTAGGAATCCAAGGTGAAGAATCAATAGGTCTATTGTCTATTCCCTTTGCTTTATTCTTTAAATTAACAGAATGCTGGCCAAAAACAGGAAGTAATTTTTGAATATCTATAGAAACGAGATCCGAACAAGTGTTAATTTCTAATTTATTCAGTAAAGTTGCCGTTTTAGGACCAATACCATATAATTTTTCTATTTTAAGTGGAGATAAAAATTTGGATTCTGTACCTGGCAAAATAACTGTAAAACCTTCAGGCTTTTCAAAATCAGAAGCAATCTTAGCTACTAATTTAGATGTAGCTAAACCCAATGATGCAGGCAATTGAGTCTCCTTTTTAATCCGTCTAAGAATGCTCTTGGCTAAGGCTGGTGGATTTTTTTGAGGAGTTATATCAACAAAAGCTTCATCAACACTCATTTTTTCCAAATCTCCATAAATAGATAAGATTTCCATAACTTTCAAAGAACATGAACGGATTAGTGGACGATTTGAAGGAACTAATTTCAAATTAGGACAAATCTTTAGAGCCTTATGTACGGGCATTGCTGAACGAATGCCTAAGGCCCTAGCTTCGTAAGATGCAGAGGCAATTACTCCTCTCTTGCCTAATTTGCCCCCTCCTACAGCTAAAGGAATAGCACTATCGTCAGGATTCTCTAAAATATGAACATTCACAAAGAACGCATCCATGTCTAGATGCAAAATTGCTCTCGGCCACTCGACTCTGTCCACATCCTTCAAAAGAAGGTGGGAATTACCTTTAACCCCCCAACCACTAAGGAACTAATGAAAATTGACCCCTGGGCCAGTGAAGGTGTTCAAAACTACAAAGAAATATGTGAAAAATTTGGTTTGGAAATAGTAAACCCTAATAAATTACCAAATCCAACACATTTGCATAGAAGGGGAATAATCTTTGCTCACCGCGACTTAAACACTGTTCTTGAAGCACGAAAAGCTGGAAGACCATTTGGGGTCCTATCAGGTCTAATGCCCTCTGGAAAAATTCATTTAGGTCACAAAATGGTTATTGATCAAGCCAAGTGGTTCCAGGATTTAGGAGGTGATGTGACTATAACGGTTGCAGATTTAGAAGCGCATGCAACAAGAGGACTAAGTCTTGAAAGATGTAGAAAATATGCTGTAGAAGAATATATCTCAAACTATGCAGGAATGGGTTTAGACCCAGATAAAACATCTATTTATTTTCAATCTGAAAGAGCTATCGTTCAAAAATTAGGATTTACATTAGGTAAAAAAACAAATCTTTCTGAGATGGAAGCCATCTATGGTTTTTCAGGAGATACAAACTTAGCACACGTTCAGTCACCCTTAGTACAGGCAGG
>CAZOEZ010000017.1:0-20994 GCA_964578995.1 uncultured archaeon | reverse complement strand
TGTATCTAAATCCACGATAAGCTATTGGGGTCAGCTAATAAGAGCGAGGGTCTATGACCAGTTATGGAGAATCTAAAGCACCTTAGGAAATTAATGCAGGAAAATTCTCTAGAAAGTATGGCTGTTGTTCCTGGCCCTAATATGGCCTATCTTACAGGATCTGAATTTCACTTGAGTGAGAGACCTGTAGTTCTACTCTTAGATCAAGATAATTCTACATTCATTCTTCCTGAATTAGAAAGTCCCAAGATTTCTAACTTAGATGTTGAGAGTATTACTTATGATGATAAAGATGGCCCTGAAGGCGCATTTCGAAGTTTTGCAAGCAAAGCTCATTTCACAAAATTGGGTATTGAATCTAGAACAATTCGTCATCTTGAACTAAACCTTCTCAAAACTACAGGAATAACTTCTGAATTTGTAGACGCGATAGACATCTTTGCCGAATTGAGGATGGTCAAATCCTCTGAAGAAATTGAGTGTATGACCAAAGCAGTAAAAATTGCAGAAAATTCTTTGGAATCTGTTCTGGATAAAATAAAACCAGGTGTGACAGAAAAGGAGTTTGCTTCTGAATTAGTGATAAAATTATTTCGTAATGGTTCAGATTCACATTTGCCTTTTTCCCCAATAGTAGCCTCTGGTGTTAATGCAGCCAACCCTCATCATTTTCCGACTGACAAAGAATTTGAAGAAGGTGAGTTGATAATTATTGATTGGGGAGCAACATGTGGTGGTTATTTTTCAGATATAACTCGAACATTTGCTCTTGGAAAAAACATTGATGACAAATTAATCAAGGCTTATGAGGTTGTGAAACAGGCAAATAAATCAGCCAGATTGGTAGCTAAAGCTGGGGTTGAAGCAGGTATTGTAGACAAAGCTGCTAGAAACGTTATTGAAGAGAGTGGGCTTGGAGAATACTTTACTCATCGAACTGGGCATGGATTGGGCCTTGAAATTCATGAAGAACCATATATTAAACAAGAAAACAAATTTGTCCTTGGAAAGGGTATGACATTTACAATTGAACCTGGTGTTTATATTCCCAATTTAGGTGGAATTCGAATAGAAGACGATATGTATTTGGAAACAGCAGAATCAGTAAGCCTAACAACTTTATCACGTGAATTATTGTTTTTGTGAGTATGAATGAACCCTTTATAGACCAGTTATAGACTGGTATACTGATGGCGGACCCAGTTCAGAGTGGAGGCCGGCGCTATGTCGTCTTAGCAGTAGTGATAATGCTGTTGGCAGCTTTGCCTTTTTCTCCATTGGTTTCATTCAAATCTTCACAGCATATAGATTATGATTCTGCCACTCCCGATTCTAATTTACCTACTAAAGACACAGATGGTGATGGAATGCCTGACTGGTGGGAGATTCAATATTTTTTGGATCCTAATGATGCTACAGATGCCTCGTTAGATGCCGATATGGATGGTCATGATAGAAACAAAGATGGGATTCTTGATGAAGAAGAATATTTCACTAATTTGATGGAATATGAAATGGATTTGGTTATTGGTGATTGGACCGATCCCAATGTGATAGACACAGATAATGACGGAATGCCAGATGGCTGGGAAGTTTATTACAATTTCAATCCACTTTTAGATTCAGATGCTGATGAGGATAGTGATGAAGACGGCTATGATTCTAATAGAGATACATTTCTTAATTCTGAAGAAGAACATACTAATGTTGAAGAATATTTAGCAGGTACAAATCCTTGGGAATTTGATACTGACGGTGATCAGATGCCTGATGGTTGGGAATTATTCTATTCTCTTAATCCATCAAGTTCTTCTGATGCTTGGATTGATTCTGATGCAGATGGTTGGGATTCTAATTTTGATGATGAATTAGAATATGAAGAGAGATATCTGAATTATATGGAATATTTGAATGACACGCATCCATTTGAGTCTGACACTGACGGAGACACTATGCCTGATGGTTGGGAAGTTTATTTTGATTTGGAACCCTTGAGACCTTCTGACAATTTTGAAGATAAAGAGGGAGATGGTCTTGTCAATTTATATGAATACAATAACAATCTAGTCAATACAGGATGGGTTGATAATGATGGTATTTTCACTACTCGACCTGATAGTAATGATACAGATGGAGATACACTTTCTGATAATGATGAATTGTATAATTATTTGACAGATCCAACAAGTAACGATACCGATGGAGATGGAATGCCTGATGGCTGGGAAGTAAAATATGGCTTAAATCCTATTTCAGCTTTAGATGCAGATTATGATTTAGACAATGATGGTTGGGATTTTGACCGTAATTTTTTATTGACTAGCGATGAACAATTTACAAATTTAGAAGAATACTGGAATAATACGGATCCAACAAATAATGATACAGATGGAGACGGAATGCTTGATGGCTGGGAAGGGTATTACAATCTTCAACCTAATGATCCTAGTGATGCTGAACAAGATTTTGATGAGGATGGATATGATGCGAATCGAGATGGTTTTATCTCTTCAATAGAATCTTATACGAATATAGAGGAATTTTTGAATAATACAGATCCAACAAATAATGATACAGATGGCGATGGTATGCACGATGGCTGGGAAGTTTATTACAACCTAAATCCACTTGATATTTATGATTCTACAGTTGATAATGATGAGGATGGTTTTGATGCAAATTATAATGGGACTTTAGAAGAAGATGAAGAACACAACAATCTTTTAGAATTTCAGGCAGATACACACCCTTACATCAGAGATACAGATGCGGATGGAATGTGGGATGGTTGGGAATGGCTCTATGGTCTCAATCCATTAAATCCACTAGATGCTAATGCAGATAATGATAATGATGGGGTAATTAATCGCCTAGAGTACAATAATACGGCGGCTGGTCCATATATGGAGGTTGATAACATCACCTCAAGTCATCCAAATAATAACGACACAGATGGTGATGGACTCTTAGATGGGCAAGAGCTATTCAATTATTTGACAGATCCAACAAGTAACGATACCGATGGAGATGGCATGCCCGATGGCTGGGAAGTAAAATATGGTTTAAATCCACTAGATTCAGCGGATGCACTATTGGATATAGATAATGATAGTTTTGATTCTGATTGGAATGGAAACATCACAGATTCTGAGATATATTCCAATTTGTATGAATATTGGAATGGAACAAATCCAACTAATGGAGATACAGATGGGGATGGCATGCCTGATGGTTGGGAAGTTCATTGGGGTTTTCAACCGCTAAATTCTAGCGATTCAAGCGATGATCCTGATGGTGATTCTTTAATTAATTTATATGAATTTGACAATTCACGAGTTGAAGGTTTTGATGATAATGTTTACAATGCAGACAATATCACAGGTTCAAATCCGCTGCTAAAAGATACTGATGCCGATTTGATTCAAGATGGTGAGGAATGTGTTTCAGGAGAGGATGGTTATGTTACAGACCCTTCCAATCCAGATTCGGATGGGGATGGAATGCCAGATGGTTGGGAATTATTGCATGGCTTAGATCCCTTTGATTCAAGTGATGGAGATTTGGATTTAGATGATGATGGCTGGGATTTTGATCGTAATGGGACGATAGAGCAGTGGGAAAAATTCACGAATTATGAAGAATTTCTTAATGGTACAGATCCAAACAATAATGATACAGATGGAGATGGTATGATTGATGGTTGGGAAGGATATTATGGATTGAATCCCAATTCTGATGAAGATCGAGATTGGGATTCTGATTCGGATGGATATGATGCAGACCGGGATGGTGAACTTTCACCGGATGAAAAATTTACTAATTTTGAGGAATATCTAAGAGATACTAATCCTGTCAAAGCAGATACGGATGGAGATAATTGCACAGATGGGTGGGAGATATATTGGAATGATAATCGTCCTTCTAATGAAACTAGAACTTTGAATCCATTGGACAGTGTTGATGGCTTTTTAGATTATGATGATGATGGTTGGGAAGATTGGGAAGGTGTTTGGCATAATTTCCCTAATTGGCGTGAAGAAGAGGCCCAGACAAATCCTTGGAATCCTGACACAGATGGAGACGGGATGTCTGATGGTTTTGAGGCTGATAATTGACGATTAGTCTATTTTCGAGTATCCAAAAATATTTGGCATACCTTTATGTAATAAGTTCGCAGATTCTTACGCGGGTGACGATGTGATGATTAAGAAAATCCTAGCAGTTTTTCTAGTTATGATTTTATTATTTTCACCTTTTGCGACCCTACCTGTTGTAGCTTCTAATCCTAATGATCCAGATGGTGATGATGACAATGATTCAGACGGATATGATGCAGATCGTGACGGGGAAATATCTGATGAAGAAAAATATACGAATTTAGAAGAGTATTACAATAATACAAATCCTAACAATGTAGATACAGACGATGGTGGTGCTTGGGATGGTTGGGAAGTCTATTATGAATTTAATCCTAGGAATGCGTCTGACGATTCGTTAGATAGTGAGGGTGATGGACTCATAAATAGCTTAGAATTTTATTGGGATTCAGATCCATTTGACGATGACACAGATCAAGATGGAATGCCTGATGGCTGGGAAGATTTTTACTCAGACAGGATTCCTGATGGTGACGGTTGTGGATTAAATCCAACTGATGGTAGTGACAAATTTGATGATCCAGATAGTGATGGTTCAGATAATTTACGAGAATACCAGGAGGGCACAAACCCTTGTGATCCAGATAGTGATGACGATGGTGATCCTGATGGTGAGGACCCACCACCTATTGAACCAGGTGAACCACCAGGTACAAATCCAGATACTGGGGCAACAGACGGCAACGTTACGATATACGAGATATTTGACCCCGTTCTTGGAAGTCTGAAACGTTGGTCATCTCTAGATGCGTTATACTATGATAGCGCGAATAGTAACCCTTACACAATGTATAATTACGATACTACAAAAACAGAGATATTTCCAACTAATTATGAAGGATATTCACAAATTTTTGAGGGTTGGATTTGGATGGGTATTACAGTCACTGCATCCAGTTACACAATGATTCCTTCAGTTTCACCAGATGCAGATATTATTGATTATGATCCTAATGCTACAGGTATTGAGTTGAGTTTCTTTAAGGATGGAGCTGATAATTATTATGTTCAATCCAATGAAGAAGCTATAATTGATTTAAAATACCGAATGGGGACAAATGGTTCCTATTTCAATCGACAAATTAGTGATGACTTGACCATTGATGATATGCCGGAAGAGGCTATCAGACCAATAACTGGTGAAAGTGAAGTTAAGGATAACGTTCGTGAATTTTTGCAATATAGGCACGATAATGGTACTATTGCTAATGAACCATTGTATTATTTATGGCCAGAAAATGGAACTCCAGAAACGAATTTAGCTTTAATAATCAACAATCTAACATGGTATTTTTCAGCCTTTATTGAGGGTGATGGAGACGTTCCGGACCCTGAACCACCATGGGATGTATACCAATCAATTTGTATAAATGGAATAGGGGCTTGCAGACATAGATCATTTGGGTTCTTTGTGACGGCCTTAGCATTGGAAGCACCAACAAGATACGTTTCTAATGAAGCTCATGCATTTGTTGAAGTTTATGTTCCAGAAGATAATACAACATTTTCAGCAAGTCATTGGAAGAGGATAAATCTAGGTGGAACTGGCGGTAGCAATACATTGGAAAGGCCAGATGATGAAGAGGACGATGGTGATACTTTCAACTTTGATGAAATGGATCCTGATGATATAGATAATATGACTGGTGAACCAGTTACAATAGTAATTACAGACGTTTCACCAGATGACGATGTGGATAAAGGAGATACGATAAGAATCCAAGGTTATGTTGAGGACCAAAATGGAACTCGATTGCCCAATTTTGAGGTTGGTTTTGGAATGTGGGATGAAAACCACGCTGAACCTGTATTTGAGATTGGTCAGGCTGTGACTGATGCTTCAGGTAGTTTTGATGCCAATGTAACTGATTTCTTAGAAGCTATACCTGGTGAAAATGAGATTTATGCAGCATCATACAAACAAGGTTTCTTGGGAGTTGATGGTCCTGAAAACATTGAGATATTCTCAGACACTAACTTGGTAGTTGATGCACCTGAGTCAGTTGGTAAAGGTCAGGAATTAGTTGTTTCGGGGACTCTAGTGGATATTGGAGGTGTGCCTGCTGTAGGACAAACCATAGAGTTTGAAGTTTGGGAGCCTTCTTGGGGAGGCAACAAGCCTAATTCGCTTAATTGTAATCCTACAGGATGGCAACGCTATCGTTGTGATGTAGGCACTGCTGAAACCGATGATTTTGGTAATTTTGTATTCAGTTGGACAGTTCCAGAGGAAGGGCAACCAACTGCTGATGATGATTATCGTATTGAGACTCTTTTCACAGGCTCAACTTTTCTTTATGGGTCTATAGTCACTACTGATTTAATTATACTTGAATCAACTGTAAATCTTACTGCAGAGATTGAACCTGCTAAGGAATATATTGGTAATAAATTCTGGGTGAATGGTACAGTTTCTGAGGTCGCAGTATCAAATGGTAGTATAAGTGTGGAGCTTGCAGGAATAGAATTAGCTCTGTTTAGTGTAGCAGATGTTGATTGGACTACAGAGTCTTTGATTCCTACAGATTTAGCAGCTGGGAATTACACAGTAATTGTTTCTTTTGATAGTGAAAGCTCAACATTACCTGATGAGCGTGTAAATCTCAATTTAACAATTCTGGGTACGAGTGAGATTATTCTAGATACAGATTCACTTAAGGTCACTCGAGGAGAAAATATAACTTTAGAGGGAGAATTGATTGATCACTTAGGTCAGCCAATAACTGATCAGAATATTGAATTAGCATGGAATGGGGCAACTATAGCAACCGTAACTACAGAAACAGATGGTGACTTTGTTTTCACGTATAGTATACCTTCGGAACATGCATTAGGTAATGCTACTTGGTCTGCAGAATTTTTGGGTAATAGTCTTCATTCCGGTTCTTCCGAATCACAGATTTCGGTTGTATTTCAACAAACTGTTGTTTCAGTAGTTTCCGACAATTTACATTTTTATCCTGGCGAAAGTATGATGATTAGTGGTAATCTTGCATCAGATAATGGTAGTTTGATGATAGGTGTCTTATCACTTTATTTTGATGGAAATTATTTGGAATCTTTCCAAACTAATGGAACATTTAGCTTTGAATATACTCCTGACTCGTCATATTTGGATGTCGGTCTTCATACAGTTGAAATCAAATATATTGAGTCAGATTACAATTTAGAAGACATAGGTTCGACAGATGTTTATCTTCACAGGAAAGTATTCCTTACAATAGAGGAACAACAAGTCTTACGGGATACTGAGGTTATAATCTCCGGTTTTGCTAGAGATGAGTCATCATTTGGCCTTGCAGGTATAGATTTGTCTTTTGTTTGGGGGGACAATACACTGGATGGAGTTTCAACTACTAACTTCGGAGGTTCATATTCTAAGGATTATTTAATTCCTAATGCTCAGGTTTTGGGTAAGATAACAGTCCAAGTCACATTTGATAATACTACATCTCCATTTTATGATAATGCTACTGAGGAAGTTGATTTCACGGTAGTTTCAGAGACTTTAATTCATCTTCCTGATGCCGAAATAGTAAGGGGAGAACCAATTTGGTTTAATGGAACAATATTTGATGACAGGGGTCAGGCTGTAGAAGAAATTGAGGTTAATGTGTTCTGGGATGATGAGTATCTCCAGAGAGTAACTGGAGATTCAAACGGCACTTTCAGTTTTATTTGTTCTGATGATTGGGAATGTTCAGAATCTGACCATCCAGTTGGAGTAATACCTGTCGAACTTGATTTTGGAGGATTTGGGTATTACCTCCCAGCAAATTATATTGCAAATTATACAATATGGGGTCATACTAATATTACAATCACAGAATTTTCTGACATAGTTATTGCAGGTGAAAATGTGACATTTTCAGGATTTATAGAGAATGATTTAGGAATACCCTTAGATAGAGAAGTTACAATTCTTTGGGATGGAATTACACGTACTAAGGTGAATTCAATTAATGGTGATTTCAGTGGTACCTTTGTTCTTCCTTTTGATACAATTGCAGGAAATCATACTTTAACTGCTCTAATCAATGATCAGAATTTCCTTCGTGGTTCTTCAGATGATACTGAAATATTGGTAATGCGTGAAACGGAGATTACACTTCAATGGTTAGGTGGATTTAGAAATGCAAGCTCTGTGGTTTCAGGTTATCTTCGTGACGTGGTTGGGGTTGGCTTATCAGACCATCAACTTGACATTTATTTTGATGGGCAGTATGTAGGCAACACTACATCTGGTGAATCAGGTATGTTTGTTTATGATTTATTCATAGATAAAGAGACTGAATTAGGCACTCACTCAATTAGGGCTAATTTTGAGGGTTCATACTTCTATTTATCCTCGGATGAATCAGCTAGTTCAGAGATTTTGGCATATACGTCATTCGTAGCCGAACCTCTGGAGGTCCTTCGTCTGCAAGAATTCTTCTTCAGTTCATATCTGTATGATGATTTGGGCGTCCCAATGTCAAATCAAGCTGTGAATTTGACTTTTGAAGGCGTAAAATATCAATTATTTACAGATTCATTAGGATTTGTCCAGAAGAATATGACACTTTCATCTAATCATGGCCTTGGTGTCTTCTCAGCCTATTGGGATTATAGTGGCCACCAATACTATCTTCCAACAACTTATCAGCAGACATTAGTCGTAGTTGCTTCTACAAGCATAAGTATTGATTCAGATTCTGAGGTTATAGTTGGCGAGACATTTGCATTTAATGGAAGAATTATAGATGATATGGGTAATCCATTAAGCACTAACCTCAATTTCCTTTTCCATGGTCAATATGTAAGCACTTTACAAACAGATAGTGATGGCCGTTTCTTCAATGAATATATAGTTCCTCATTATACAGAGGCAGGCCCGAATACAATAACAGTACAATACGTTCCAGAAGAATATTATCTTTCTTCCTCTTCAACTTGGCAACTCCAGGTCTATCATAATACACGCATTGAGATGGCAGAGTTTGATGGATTAGTGAATTCAACAGTACCAATATCTGGATTTGTATATGACAAAGCAGATAGGCCAATTGAAGGACTTAGTGTGAGGTTGGTCATGGATTCAGGATTCCCAATTGATGGAACTACAGACAGTAGTGGACAATTTAATATTCCATTATTTATTCAGTCTGGAACGTCCTTAGGTTATCATAATATTACAGTTTCATTTGCTGGAAATGAACAGTATATAGATAATTCTACAGATTCAAGAATATACATAATGGGTGAAACTCAGATCCTACTTGAAATTCCAAGTGCTTTACAGTACCAACAATCATATTCTGGTCAGATAACATTAATTATGGAGGATGGAACTCCTGTTTCAGGCGCTTCTCTTTTAGTTGCATTTGAACCTAATGATGTTACTTTAATGGTAATTACAGATTTGAATGGAACTGCTAATTTTGATTCTGTTTTCTCAGGAAATGCAACTGTTCCAATGATTGTCAAGGTAACATATACAGGGGATGAATATTACCTAGGAAATGAAGTAGAATCCACAATTATCTATAGGCCACCACCTCAAGAATCCAATTATGCTCTTTGGATAGTAGTAGCTGCTACGCTTGTTGGTAGTTCGGGAGTTGTTCTTGGTTGGAAATGGTATCGTGAGAGACATTTGAGGGAAATAAGACGAATTCTTGAATCTACAGCCTTGGCACTTGAGGCAAATATGGATTATCGTGATTCGGTGGTTCATTCTTATAAGGAAATGTGTAAGATTCTGCAAGGGTATGGATACTTACGACAGCATTTTGAGACTGTCAGAGAATTTCAAAAGGCTCTTGAAGAAGCTCTATCCTTAAATCATGAATCAGTAGCTAGTCTTACTTTGCTTTATGAGGAAGCCGATTATACCACAAAAAGTTTAGATGACGATCATAGACTTAATGCAGTTTCTTCTCTTCGAACAGTTATTGAAAGTTTAGATTTGAACAAGAATATAGAGGATTAAAATGAAGGTTTCTAGCCGTTCAGGTATCATGATCCTATTTGTTACAATTGTAGTTTGTACGTTCATTCTTTTCCCTATTTTGCAAATTCTCGTAGAAAGAGATCCACAGCTTTCAGCATATGATGATGATAAGAATGATATATCGCAATTTAGAGAGTCTCTTGAAACTGGAGAAGACACGTCATACAACGTAAGCGCTATTCTGTCAAATCCTGCAGTTTTAGAAGAGGTTGTAAATCCTTCTGAGACTTTATTGATAATTGCAGGTACTGAATCACCTTATACCATTCTCGAACTTGAGATTATTGTAGAATTTATATCAAATGGCGGTAGTATCCTAGTCTTTGGGGATTTTGATTATTCTAATACTATTGCAAATTTATTTGGTATAGAATATGTGAAACACAAACTTTGGGATCAGAATTATAGGGGTAATGTATCTTTAATTGAGACTATAGCTAATGTTGAAGGTCAATCATATGCAGTTCTTCTAAATGAACCTGTAGCTATTCAATCTGCTCCAATTCCTCCTTCTGCTTGGAATTCAAATGCAGCTTATCTCGATCCGTATCAAACTATTTTCATGACTACATCTAGTCATTCTTACATTGATTTAGATGATGATGGAGCAATATCTGACACAGATGAGGCTGCGCCAGAGGCTGGTTTTACACTTGGGACGCGTTTTGACATGAAATCTGAAGGTGAAAGCCTAGGTTCTGCCGTTTTCATATCAGATTCTAGTGTGGCCATAAATGATATGTTGGATAGAAGTCAAAATGAACAGTTTCTGCTCGCTTTAGTGGAATCTCTGATTGGTACGAAAGGTCTAATCCTTTTTGATGAATCAAGACATACTCAGGATTCTTTTGGAGCTAGTTTGTTTCAGGCCGCTTTGGGCTTCTATTTTCTTTTATCAGGAGATACAGTTGTCCTTCAAGTTATACGATTAAATGTTTTAATTGCTGTAATAATTTTTACAATGGCAATGTCCCTTAGGCAACCTGAACCTAAACGCTGGTATCATATTTTTGATGTCCGTAAACCAAGACCATTTCGTTCATATGGTCATAATATGGATAATGGGATTCTTGCATTGCAGGGAGTTCTTTTGGAGCGTATGAGGCTAAAATATCAAATTTATGAATTCGATGAAAAATCTAGAAAAGATAGACTCGAACTTCTTCCAAAATTAGTTAAGAGTTATAATATACCCTTAGATGATGATTTTAAGATGCTTCTTGGTGCACCTACGAAGATAGGACCTAATGACCTGCGAGGCATTTCTAAAAAACTGAGTGCGTGGTAAAAGTGAGTGAAAACAAAAAAGAAACAAAAGCAAGCACTTCCGTCGATAAAACTAACAAGGCTGCTAAGTCAATAACTGATGAGATATCAAATGTTGTTTTAGGTAAGGAACAGACCATAGAGATGCTCATGGCTGGTGTTTTAGCTAATGGCAATATTCTATTCGAGGATTTCCCAGGATTGGCAAAAACATTAATGTCGAATACATTAGCTGATGCTTTGGGTTGTCAATTCAAGAGGATTCAGTTCACTCCCGATTTGCTTCCGGCTGACATAACTGGTTCTTATTTTTATGATCCTGAAAAAAATAAGTTTACGTTCAGAGAAGGTCCTATATTTTGTAACATCTTGTTAGCTGATGAGATTAATAGAGCACCTCCTAAGACTCAGGCTGCATTGTTAGAAGCAATGCAAGAAAAGCAAATAACAATAGAAGGTACAACACACAAACTTTCACGACCATTTATTGTTTTAGCAACTCAAAACCCTATAGAATATGAAGGAACATATCCGCTTCCAGAAGCACAGATGGATCGTTTTCTAATCAAGCTTAGTGTGGGTTATCCTGACGAAGAAGTTGAAACAGGAATACTTCAGGGACGTGCAGACCGTAAGAAAGATTCATTCACGGTAAAGGCTAGAGCTACACCTGAAAAGGTAATCTCAATGCATGATTCGATTGAAGAAGTATATGTTAAGAAGGAAGTCATGCGGTATATTGTAGAATTGGTTCAAGCTACACGTAGAGACCATAGGGTAGCAGTTGGTTCGAGTCCGAGAGGAAGTTTAGGACTGTTCAAATTATCAAGAGCCTTAGCAGTTTTGTCTGGTAGAGATTATGTAGTTCCTGATGATATCAAGAGGGCAACAATACCAGTTCTTGGCCACAGAGTAATTCTGAAGCCTGAAGCACGCATTCGTGGAGTCAAGGTCGAAGAGATTCTATCTGAATTATTGATGACAGTTGAAGTTCCTGCTGTTACTGTGGAATAATAAGAAAAATGTGGACGCGTAAGGCCGTTGTATATGTTGGCCTTGGAACTATTTTAGTTCTCTTTGCTCCGTTCATAAATAATCTTCAATTATTTCTATTAGGTACTACTATCTTGGGGTTTGTTGCAGTTCATAGTCTGGTTAATACAAGACCTATTGATGTTAAAATCACGCGTGGTTTTGATTCAGATCAAGTTTTCGAAGACAGTAATGTTAGTGTAGACTTGATAATTCAAAATAAAGGAAGATCTATCGGATTTCTAGAAATTTATGATAATTTACCCTCAGAAATAGAGGTTAATAACGGATCAAATCACTCAATTATTAGGCTCCACAAAGATGAATTAGTTATTAACAAGTACAATGTTGATTGCCGTCTCAGGGGTCAATATAGACTTGGAAATCCACGTCTTCGAATTTATAATCCTTCATTTTTGTTTTTTTATGAATCAGACATCCAATCTAAATCTAGTTTAGTAGTACTTCCACAAATAGAACAAATAGAGGGTGTTGACCTTTCAACAGACTTCCCAAAAATGTATCAAGGTGCTATGCCAATAAGGCGAATAGGAACGAGTGGTGAGTTTTATGGAATTAGAGAGTATTTTCCTGGTGATGATTTTAAGAATATTAACTGGAGAGTCTTTGGCAGGACAAGAAAATTGATGGTAAATCAATTTGAGAGAGAGGATATATCAGATCTTATGCTGGTTCTTGATGCAAGGGAAATTTCAGGAACGGGGACTATACTTCGAAATCCATTGAATTATTCATGTAGAGCAGCGGCATCGTTAACTAGCTTTTTTTTGAGATCTCGAAATAGAGTAGGTTTGACAATATATGGGGAAACTGTGAATGTAATTCCTCCAGATACAGGGGAAAGACATCTTTATCGCATTTTAACGGCCTTAGCTGAGGTTAAAGCAGCAGGATCCTTGGGTTTGCATACTGTCTTGGGTGACCTTCGTAATTTCACTCCAAGATCTCCTGTAATAGTTATTTCTACTCTTGAAAATGATCCAACATGTACAACTGCACTTCGTGAAATTACTGCTAGAGGTTTCAAACTCACTGTCATTGCACCAGATACTCTAGATTATGATAGGGACTCTCGTATAATCTCACCAACAGTTTACTTTACAGCTTCAGCATCCCTTGATAATAAAATTACAGAAGCAAGGTCACTTGGTGCAAGAGCTATGCGTTGGAATCCAGATGCGGTATTGTCCACGTCTTTAGCTGAGGTGATTCGTTAATGAATACTCGGAATAGTCTGTCTTTAATGCAAGCTATTGCCACATTCTCATTAATATTGGCATTAGGGCTTGCGTATGTAATAAATCCTGTAGAAGACTCACTTTTCTTTAAGGCAATAGCTGGTATAGTTTCTGGACTATATGGTCAAGATGTTTTTGGTGAGCTTAATAATTCAGCACTTGCCGGAATATTAGTGGGCCTTTTTTCAGGTACGATGTTTGTTTTCTTGACAATAAACAAAAAAGTATATGATTATACTTTAATTTCTTTCTTTACAATAGTTATATTGATATTTGTTGCTTCATTTAGAGATTATGATGCATTTCCTTACCATGTAACACAACAATTGTTCCTTTGGTTTTGGCTGGGGCTTCCAATAGCAGTAGGAATAGTTGGAATATGGCAGGATTCAATAGGCAATTTACTCATAGCTGCATTTTTGGTTCTAGTTATGCCTCTTGGTTTATCAGGTAATACTAATGATGAAATTTATTCTATTCTTGTTTTTGTCTTTTCCTTTATGCTCTTTATTGAATTAAGTTATGGACATACAAGATACAGCCGTCTTGCTAGAGTAATGTATTATTCCAAAGAATATGAAATGGTATTGCAATGGTTCTTGGTTACATTAGTCGTAACTTTAGCCTTGACAACTGGTTTAACTTCGATTGCATTCCTTTTCCATGATTTCCTTAGTGGTTTACTTCCTGACAATTTTAGTAATTCTATAGAATTTAACACGATATATGGTCAAGCCTTGTCGGTTTTGGTCTTCTTCATGATTTGGGCAGTAGTTCAGACATTATTTTCACGAGGTTATCTGGCTAGGCAGGTCGAGGACTAAAGCAGAAACTTCAAAAACACACTCATCTGTAATCAACTTAATGGATAGCCCTTCTAAATTAAAAAATAATTACGAATACTGGGAAATTACAAAGGACTTAATTGATCAATGTATAGATATTACTCTTAATTTAAGTCAAAGTGGACATCCAGGGGGTTCTCGTTCCAAAGTTCATGGAATGTTGATTACGCTTCTATCTGGTGCTATGAGATGGGATATTAGAGACCCAACAAAGCGTTTTGCAGATAGATTTGTCCTCGTTGCAGGCCATGATAATCCAATGGTTTATGCAACATTAGCAATTCTTAATGAAGCATTAAGGGTAAAGTATGAACAAACTGGCGATTTGAAGTATCAAGTTAAAAATGGAAAGGAATTCCAATTGGTTTGGGAAGACTTGCTCACACTTCGGAAGAATAAAGGACTTCCAGGGCATGCAGAGATGGAGGGAAAGACATTATTCTTCAAATTTAATACAGGTCCTAGTGGACATGGTTCCCCTGCAGCTGCAGGAGCTGCATTAGCACATAAATTAGCTGGAACAGATGAAGTCAAAGTTTTTGCATTTGAGGGAGAAGGAGGTTTGAGTACAGGGGTAACTCATGAAACTCTCAATTCTGCATGGGGTTTGGGTCTTGGGAATATTGTTTATTATGTAGATTGGAATGATTATGGTATAGATAGTCGTCCGTTTAGTTCCATAGTAAAATCAACCCCTCAAGACTTGTTTGAGACTAGTGGGTGGCATGTTGAAGGAACCGAAGATAATGAGGATTGGTCGTCATTTACAGAGGCTTACTATGATTTATTGGTAGGTAATTCAAAACTGAATATTCCTAAAATGATATATGCTAAATCTAGGAAAGGACGGGGCTATCATGTTTTTGATGAAAAATCTCATGGAGTACCACACAAGCGTAATTCTGAATTATTTTGGAAAACTAAGAATGATTTTGCTGAAAAATACACTATTTCATTTGCAAATTTTGGAGAATCAGCAGCTAAAACTCGTGAAGAGCAGGTTGAGCAGGCAACATCATATTTTGAGAAAGTCATATCAGTACTACATGCTAATCAAGAGTTAGTTGATTATTTGGCAGATCGCTTAGTTGAATTGGGTGATTCAGTACCTGACACAATAGCTGACTGTTCCGTATCGGATTCTAATCCCCTTAACGATAAAGCACTCTTTGATTTTGAGAATTATCCTGATGAATTATTTGCTGAGTCGGGAACTAAGATTCCTAATCGGGTTGGTTTTTCTAAGGTTGCATCTTGGTTAAATACTCATAGTCGACAAAAACATGGAAGGCCACTGTTTGTAGCAATGTCAGCTGATTTGGCAGATTCTACAAACATTTCAGGTTTTGCAAAGGGTTGGGGAGATGCTGAGGATTTGGGGATGTATGATAAGGAGAAAAACCCGAATTCACCATTGATGCCACAAGGTATAACTGAATTTGCAAATTCAGGAATGATGGCAGGTCTATCTACTGTAAATTTCAATAAAGATACCTTAGAGCAATATAATGGATTTATAGGTTCATTCAGTACTTATGGTTCTTTTAGTTATCTCAAATATGGCCCAATTCGATTATTTAGTCAAGTTGCTCAAGATTCTCAAATTAAGGTTGGAAAATTATTGTGGATTGCTGGCCATTCAGGCCCTGAAACAGCTGAGGATAGTCGCACTCATTTTGGCATATTTGCTCCTGGAGTTACACAGTTATTTCCTACAGGTCACATAATTAATTTACACCCTTGGGAACATAATGATGTTGCGCCTGCATTAGCAGCATCTTTTGCTACAGATGTACCAATAGTAGCATTACATCTAACAAGACCGGCAATAGAGGTACCTGATAGGAAAAAATTGGGAATTGCAAGCCATTTGGATGCTTCAAAAGGTGCGTATTTGATAAGAGATTATGATTCACGCCCTAGGGAAGGTGTAGTAATTGTCAGAGGAACTAGTTCTACAAATACAATCATTTCGATTCTAAATGAATTAGGATCTAAACACAATGTAAAGATTGTTTCAGCAGTATCTTGGGAGTTATTCAGACGACAGAGTCAGTCATACAAGGATTCGATTATTTCGGATAAGGAATGGTCTGATTCTATGGTTGTCACAAATACAGGTCTTAGAATAATGCATAATTGGATTTCAAATCGTGTTGTTTCAGAATATTCAGTGTCTCCAGATTGGGATGACAATTGGAGAACTGGTGGAAGCCTTGATGAAATTATAGATGAGTCTCACCTTAGCCCACGTTGGGTTTTGAGTGCAATAGAAAAATTCGCTTCGGAAAGAAACATTCGATTAGAAAAGCTTAACAAGCAAGTGCCAAACTTAGATTAATGTCTTACGAGAATTTCCCAGTAGCTGTTGTCGATAATGGTGGGCAATGGACACACAGAGAGTATCGGGTACTCAATTATTTGGGATGTAGGGCTGAAATTGTTTCTAATGTTACACCCATAGATAAATTAGAGAGATTCAGAGCACTAGTGCTTTCTGGTGGTGCGCCACGAATTGAGACAGAATCTGAGGCATTGGGTCTAACCTCAGAATATATAGATTCCAATAAGTGGCCAATATTGGGTATTTGTGTAGGCCACCAGTATATGGCTAATCATTTTGGAGGTAAAGCAGGACCAGCTGAAATACCAGAATTTGGGTCATCACTTTTGACATTGATTGATGAAGGTTGGATTCTATCTGGTTTTCCAAAGGAATTTAATGTTTGGGAGTCACATAATGATGAGGTTCATGAAATGCCAAAGGGTTTTAGATTATTAGCATCGTCAGATGCATGCCAAGTTCAAGTTATACAGCACGAATCGTTACCTTATGCAGGAGTCCAGTATCATCCTGAAGTGGAACACACAGAGTTTGGGTCTGAATTGTTCCAGAATTTTTTGAATAAAGCTTTAGAATGGAATGAAGAATAGATAATTACTATCTGTTTTTTTTACAGAAACACATGGGTCATTTACTTTTTAACTACCAGCTAATGACTACTTGATTAGAATGGTTTTGGAAAACATGATTTTAGGTGTAAGAGAATTATTTAAAACTCAGAGCAAAAAAATACGTGGTTATTGTTATTATGATTGGGGTAAATCAGCATTTGAAACTAGCGTTACGGTAGCAATTCTCCCAGCTTGGTTTACATATTTGTTTCTTGAGGCCAATGGACTTACTACAACAATAGGCTCAATAGAAATGACTGCAGACGCAGTGTGGTCGCTTTCCGTTGCTATAGCTACTTTACTTGTAGCTGTTTTCAGTCCACCATTTGGAGTCATAGCAGATCGTAGATTGATAAAAATAAAATGGCTTAAGATTTTAACATACGTGGGTGCCGGAGCAACTTTCCTTTTGGCGCTAGCTCCACTTTTCCCAGTTAGTTTCCAGTGGCTTTGGTTAATGGTAATGTTTCTTTTTGCTAATATCGGTTTGAATGGTGCCGGCGTCTTTTACAATGCACTTTTACCACACATGGGCGAAGAAGAAGAAATGGATGATATATCTAACAGAGCCTTTGCTTTTGGTTATTTTGGTGGCGGAATTTTATTGGTTATTCATTTGGGATTGGTTATGGGTATTGGTACTGATAACGGTTGGGTAATCCCCTTCTGTATGGCTACATCCGGAATATGGTGGTATGGGTTTGCATTATTGACATTTCTTTGGGTCCCTGAACCACCTATTGAGAATGAGATGGAAGAACTTAAATTTTTGAAAGCTGCAAGGTTTGCAATTGCGGAAGTTGGCCAGACATTAAGGGATGTCAAAAGATTTCCATCATTATTTTTGTACATGCTTGCCTATTTCTTTTTCATTGATGGAATAAACACAGTTACGGCTCTTGGAGGTGTTTTTGGAACTGTAGTTCTTGGTGTAAGCACTACGGAATTGATAATCACTATTTTAGCTATTCAGTTTGTCGCTGCACCTTCAGCATTGGCATTTACTAAATTGGCTGAGATAGTAGGTACTAAGAAAGCACTTAGTTTTTCAATTATGGGATGGGTGTTTTTGTGTTTCGCAGCACTTTCTTTTTCACCTCTTGAGTTAGAAGAGCACGAAGAATATGATATTCTTTACGAGTGGAATTCTACAGATAATGTATACGAGGTACATGCGTCATGGTATGCTCCTGATATTGCACAAAAACTTGTTTATGAAGAGAATGAATTTGATGAACAGACTTGGGCTTCTGATTGGGAAGAATATCTTCCAGTTGAATATAGTGATAAGACCGAAACACGGTCTTGGAATTATGGTGATGAGGAAGCTAAACCATATTTGAAACAAGTAGATTATTCAGATTCAGAAATAGAGACTTTCTTATCATCAACAGATGAATCTAGATTTAGTGTTAGTATAAATGGAGGAGATCTAAACGGGAAGAATAATGTAGGAGTCGACCATCCATCTAGTTTAGGAGATGGTGCTATTGATGCAATCCCTATCTTTGTAAGAGATAATATTTGGGCTCCACTTGGGTTTTCAGTTTTCTTCCAATTCTTGCTTTTAGGATGTATGATGGGCACTCTATTGGGAGGTTCACAGGGTTTAGCCCGTAGTATATTTGGTCAGATTATACCTGAAACACGTAGTACGGAATTCTTCGGTTTCTTTGGATTCTTTGGAAAAGTGGCCGCTTTTATGGGTCCTTTCATTTATTTTGGAATGACTACTGCATTTGATAGCCGTGTTGGAATACTAAGTATATCAGTTATAATTTTGATTGGTGCTGTATTGCTTTACTTTGTCGATATTGAGGCAGGACGTGAGGATGCTAGAGCTGAGGACAAGCTTCTCAGGGAAGCCGTTGCCAAATCATTAGATTCTATACATAATCAAGAATAGATGAGTCCTAAGAAGAGACTATTAGATACACGAGACAAGATTAAAGAAAGATTGAAAGATTTTAACGAAGAAAGAAAGAAACCTAGAGAAAGTATAACAACAAAAGCTTCGATGTTTAGTATTTTTTCTTGGGCCTTTTACGATCTTGGAAATACAATATTTTCTGTTTTGATTGTTTCATTTTATTTCAGTCTCTGGGTTGTTAGTGATAGTGTAGGTGGGTCAGATTCCGACTATGGGTATGCTAATGCTGCATCAATGGCTTTAGTTTTTCTTACAGCGCCATTAATTGGTGCACTTTCAGACCAAGCTAGGCGTCGCATGCCATTCTTATTTGTTACTACTCTTGTTTGTGTTGCTTTTACAGCATTATTAGGATATGAAAAAGATGGTTGGAGCAAGAGTACAATACTTACTACATCACTTGTTTTCTTTGTGATTGCTAATTATTTTTATCAGGCAGGGCTTATTTTCTATGATTCTACATTAGCTACAATTTCTACTCCCGGTAATAGAGGCCGAATTGGCGGTATAGGCATAGGGATAGGGTATGTTGGTTCACTAATAGGGATTTTATCAGCATTGTTTCTAACTACAGTTCTCGGTTTCCCCTATCAGGCAGTTTTCCAGGCAACTGCTATGCTATTCCTGATATTTGCGATACCCTGTTTTATTTTTGTTAAGGAGACACCACAGGATAATTTCTGGCCTAGTTTGATGGTTCTGATGGCTATTTTATTTGGTCTTAATTCTTGGCTTATTGAAGGTTTAATTCAGTATATACTAGTGATTGTAGCATTTATCTGCCTTGTATCATCTTTCAATACAAAAACAACACCATTATTCAGAGAGGGGTCAATAGGGACTGCAGTATCGGGGACCTTCAGTCAATTAAAGAAAACACTATCGATGCTTGATCAGTTTCCAGGTCTATCTCGTTTTTTGGTAGGGCGAGTATTTTACACTGATGCAGCCAACACATCGATTACCTTTGCAGCGATTTATGTCTCAGAGGAGTTTGGGATGACAGATACAGAGATAGCAATTTACACTATGATTGGTGTATTTTCATCAATAGTAAGTGGATTTATTTGGGGTTATTTAGTAGATATTATAGGTCCTAAAATTACATTGAATTTGGTACTTTGGGTTTGGTTTGCTACATTTTCATTATTAATTTCTACAGTTTGGTTGGGTTTACCTACTTGGATGATATGGATTGCTCCATTTCTAGCAGGAATAGCATTGGGAGGAACTTGGTGTGCAGACAGACCATACATGTTGGTCTTGACTCCACCACGCTATATTGGACAATTCTATGGTTTGTATAGTATGGTAGGTCGTTTTGCTACTATTATTGGGCCTTTATCTTGGGCAATAATTGTTGATGAATTAGGATTTGGAAGGCCAGCAGCTATTGCATTCCTATTCTTTGTGATGGCAGTTGGTTATGTTATTCTTCAGGGAGTCGATGATAATCCACGTGAATGGCCACCAGAGCTACAAGCAGATTATGAGCCAGAACCACCACGTGGGGCAATAGGAAGGTCACGATAACCACTTTAACAGATATCTTTGTGAC
>CAZOEZ010000016.1:0-23409 GCA_964578995.1 uncultured archaeon | reverse complement strand
ATTATGTTGGAGGATGGGGTAGTAGCAATAGACAATGGATTGATTTACAAATAACGGCACAAGTTTTTGACCCAACCAACGAATCAATAATTTTTGGTGACTCTGTATCTGTGGCAATAGAAGGTGGAAATCAAGGAAATATAAGTGCTACTAATTTCACACTAAATGTTACGGCAAATAATTCACTAATCAAAACGTTCTTCTATGAAACTGTAAATGCAGATGTAAGAGGAACTTCATGGCTACAATGGACTCCTGAATTAATAGGATTAAATCAACTAAACGTTACGGTGTCGTGCGATTGTAATGATACAAATCAAATCAACAATGCGTACACGCTAAATATAACGACAGAAATTTATTCACTAATTACCACACTTGACACAGAAATTCTGACTGTGAATCAAAGTAGAACAATTACCAAATTAATCCAAGTTAAAAATACTGGAGATTTAATGGATAATGTAACATTATCTACAGAAGGAGAAATGTTCAATAATTGGAATGTTCAATTCAACCCCAATAATTTCCTGATATATCCTGAAGAAACGCAAATAGTCACAGTGAGCGCAACTGTACCTAATTCATATGAAGATGGATACTATAATTTGTCTTTCAAGGTAGAAAGTGAATACAACTACGTCATAACAAAGAACTTACTAGACCGTGGTGCTTATGAATATGTTGACTGGAGATGGATTAACTCTACAGGATCTGAAGAGTTATACAACAATACAAACTGGACAAAACTGGGTTTTAATGATACCGAATGGAAAGATGGTAACACTCCCTTTGGGGACGATGATTTGGGCGGAATTGACTATAGAACTTTCTGGGATGGAAACAATTATGGGTATTTCAGACACGTCGTAGACATTCCTGACATGGGACTCTACGAAGGTGGTTTTATGACTATTAATGTTGCAACCAACAATTATGGGGACCACTACATTAATGGAATTTACGTCTTTGGAGACATAGATGGAGGAAATGGTCATGGTGCAGAATACTGGAATGAAGAATATCAAGTTTACATAAACTATCTAAATCAAGGACCTAACGTAATTGCGAGCATTGTATCCAATCCTACAAACACTCAATGGTTTGATCAAGAAATTATCATGACGTTCCCACAGGCAAACTTATGGAATTATAAAACACAGATTAGTAACATTCCTATCTACTTAGACGCAACTGCACCTACTTCTAGAGTGCTGGAAGAAGGATTTTATCGTAATAGTTCAACCTTTGAAATAAAATGGAGAAGTATATCTGATTTTGAAGATTTAGTAGGTTATTATGTATATTATTTAGAAAAAGATGGCGGAAACTTAGGTGACTGGACACTCCTCGGATTTTATACTAATGAATCAATGAACTTTACTGGGCAAGGTGGATTAACTTATAGATTCAGATCAGTTGCAATCGATAGCAATGGAAATGTAGAAAACAAAGGGACCTATGATACTGAAATGAGAATTGATTTAGATTTACCTATGTCTACTCTTTGGCTAATAGAGGGAGACCTACAATTCACAAATTTAGAAGGAGTTACACTCCAATGGAAAGCAAATGATACTGTTGATATTCAAGCCTATCTCATAGAATATAGGATAGTGGGGAATAACACATGGAACGATTTTGGGGCATTTACGTCGCCTGGAGAATTTTGGTTTTCACCAGAGGGGGATGCTAAATTTGAAATTCGATCACGGACGGTAGACTATGCTGGTAACAAAGAGAATAAACCCACTCCTGACGTCGTGATAACATTTGACCGATTAAATCCAAATCTAGAATTGAACGAAATTGACAAACTAACAGGATCTAATGAATTACGAATAAGTGTTAAATCTTCAAGTGAAAATTTGAGCCATATCAACCTAGAATATGCTAGACTAATAGAAGGAAATGAAGACATACTTGAATGGATCTCCATTGAAACACAATGGGATGATAACGAAATTTTAATCAGCCCTCTAATTGATGGCTATACTTACTATTTCAGAGCAAATCCCGTTGATTTAGCAGGAAATGAAAATTCAAGAGAACCCTACCAACACATAGTAAAGATAGATTCAAATCATACAGAAAAACTAGAACTTCCAGTCTTGCCACTTAAACCTATTATGATTGGGAAAATTAGGAATATAGAAATTACTGTGGATGAGGATGGTGACTACGTCTTTGAAAAGACTCTAGAAGAATATACTGGCAACGACTTAAGTGCCATGAAAGCAAATCAATATTGGGTAAACTATGGTAGTGGAGAAATTGTATTTGGAGATGGACAGGACGGATATAAACCTCCCATGAACTCTTCAGTATCAATAATATTTCAAGCATTTGATTTGGAAACTACCATTGATGTTACACCACCTGGTGCTGTTGATAATGTAGAATTTGTAATAGAAGACCGAAATAACGTAACAATCTCATGGGATAGACCAAATGAAGCTATCGAATTTTTGATTGAAAGCAGAGATAATTTTACACGGCCTTGGACTACACTAGACAATACTAGTAATCTAAACTACAAATTAGTAAATCTAACAGATGGACTACATTATTATCGAATAATTTCCATTGATAGAATGGAATATACAAATCCAAATATGGAAGGAGATTATTTAGAAATATTTATTGAACCTGAAGTGAATATTGTTGTTAAGGTTGAGAAGGAAACTAGCATAGATTTGCAAAAACTGCTACCCTATATCGGAATTGGAGCTGTTTTAACTCTAGTTGCAGGATCTACGGCAATTTATCTTATTAGAGGGAAAGCAGAAGAAGAATTGGTGGAAGGGCCGATACTCGTCCCTATAGATGACCATGCAACTGGTGAAAATGATAGTGTTGTCGAAGAAGAAACATTTAGCATTGTTAAAGGAACCCAATTTTCTAGGCAAGTAATGTTCATATGTGAAACCGGTTGTATGAGTGAATTTGAATCTGATGGTGACGAGGATGAAATTATGTGCCCACACTGCGGTACAATGGGCGATTCACCACTCTAATCATACAATTATCTTTAAGCGAGACTTGCTTAGCTAATTATGACTTCGAGTTCAGAAGTGCCTGGTTTTTACAAAAAAAAACCTTCGGAAAGACTAGCCTTTGTGAAAAAGTTTGCGGACCTTTCGGATGAAGAAACTGAATCCATAGGTGGATATGGTGCATTAGGCGAAGAAACTGCAAACCGAATGATAGAAAATGTTGTAGGTACATTTCCACTACCTCTAGGTATTGCAGCCAATTTTATGGTCAATAAGAAAGAATATATGGTTCCTATGGCTCTTGAAGAGCCTTCAGTTGTTGCCGCTGCCACACATATGGCTAAGGGCACTAGAAAAACAGGAGGAATAAACGCAGATTCAGACGAACCAATTATGATTGGACAGATACAATTGGTCGACCTAGATGATCCCTTTGCAGCAAAAGAAAAAATTACTTCCAAAAGAGAAGAAATAATTGATTTAGCAAATGAACAAGACCCAATATTAGTTAAATTTGGTGGCGGATGTAAAAACATAGAAGTTCGTGTTTTAGATTCAGACACAGGACCTATGGTGATTACTCATTTGCTAGTTGATTGTAGAGATGCAATGGGTGCCAATGCTGTCAACACAATGGCTGAAGCTGTAGCTCCAAGACTAGAAACAATAACTGGGGGAAGAGTGTATCTCAGAATAATCTCAAATTTGGCAATCTATAGAAAAACTAGAGCAAGTGCAGTCTGGCCAGCAGAATTTCTAGGAGGAGAAGAAGTTGTTGATGGAATAATCGAAGCATTTGCCTTTGCGTGTGCAGATCCATTTAGAGTTGCTACTCATAACAAAGGAATTATGAACGGAATAGATCCTGTAGTGATAGCTACTGGTAATGACTGGAGAGCAATTGAAGCTGGGGCTCATACTTATGGTCAATGGAAAGAAGGACATTCCTCATTCACGCATTGGGAAAAGACGGACAATGGTGACCTAAAAGGCTCTATTGAAATTCCAATGGCAGTCGGCCTAGTTGGAGGTGCTACAGCCACCCATCCAACAGCAAAAACTTGTGTGAAAATTTTAGGTGTTAAAATACCTGGAGGTGCCACCGAACTATCACAAATCATTTGTGCAGTGGGCTTATGCCAAAATTTAGGTGCCTTGAGAGCCCTTGCATCAGAAGGAATACAAAGAGGACACATGGGATTACATGCAAGAAATTTAGCTGTTCAGGCTGGTGCTAAAGATAGTGAAATTGACAAAGTTGCAGAAATGTTGAAACAATCAGGCACAGTTAGGGCTGATGTAGCTGAAAAATTCCTTGCTGAATTAAGATCAAAATAATGACTATATTATCAGATAATGCAATACTATCTGCACTTGATATGGGTGAATTAGAAATTGAACCATTCAATAATGATAATCTAACACCAAACGGATATGATTTAACTATAAAAGAAATTGAAATACCAAACCACTCAAAAACTTCAGATGGAGAGATTATCATTCCTTCGGGTAAAAGATTTGCTATATCTACAGAAGAGAGGATTGCATGCGGGTCAAATATATGTGCTCAATTGTGGCTTCGAACTAGTTGGGCACGAAAAGGTATAGCCTGTAGTTTTGGAAAAATTGACTCGGGATTTGATGGAACCCTAACACTTTTGGGATTCAATTCTGGTGAAGATGATGTCTTAATTAGGACTGGAGAAACTTTTGCCCAAATTGTATTTGAAATGATGTCAGGACCAGCTGCATCATTGTATTCTGAAAGAAGTGGAAATTACCAAAATCAAAAAGGGATTACCTGGTCGAAGAAATAAATTCTACCAATTCAACAAACCCATCGGCACCCGATGCTTTAGTTACATAATTGGGAAGATTGTCCATAATATCTTTGTAATTCGACACTGAACTCACACCAATAGAGAGTGGAAAACATCCAAACATAGGTGAATCATTTGGCGAATCGCCAATATAAACTCCATCATTTTTTGTCAATCCAAAACCGTTTAGAACTTTGAGAGACATATTTCGTTTATTATAGTCTCCAAACCAGATATTTACATGAATATTAGATATCGCTGCTCTAGCGCCTTTTTCTTGACACATTCTTACTATATCTAATGCAACCTCCAATGGGACCTCTGATTCCTCAGCTATATCTATAGCAAGATCCCAATGCCTAAATGATTGGTCTGAAGCTAATTTTAGATAATTGTATTTTACCAATAAGTCCTCAAATAAAGATTGTAATTTTTGTTGATACTCCGGATATGAAACTGGATCGTGATATGTGCTCCTTACTATTCTATCATTTACTTTAGAGTAGGAAAAAGCACCATTCTCCCCAATAACTGAATCAATTGGCCACCATCGTGCCATAAGATCACACCAACCTGCAGGTCGACCTGTTACTGCTATGGTTTTAATACCTAAATTCTTGGTTTTTTCTAAACTATCATATGTACTACCTAGTAAGGTATCATTACTAACAAAAGTACCATCTAAATCAAATAACAATGCCTTTATTCTAAGTGCACTTTCAAGAGACATAGCTGATAACGATTGCATTAGTCGACAACGAAACCTACTTTTAAATATCCTTCGTCAATTTATGAAGTCCGAATACGAGGTCAAGATGCCATCCCTGTACGGAGCCGTCAAAAGCAAAACCGGAGAACTACTTCAGGAAAGTATGGATTACTGTAAGGGTGCGCTTCAATCTGTATCTCGTTCATTTGCGCTGACCATTCCTTTAGTTGAAGAAAATATTTTAGCACCAATCATGGTAGGATACTTAGAAGCTCGAATATTGGACACATTCGAAGATGACATTGGAAGAAGAGAAATAAGTTTAGAGGAAAGAATACACTCTATGAATTTGCTTATGGAAGTTTTGGAGAGTCCTAGTAGTTCCTCGGCAAAGGAAAAAGCCAAAACATTGGTTGATTCTGCTGATGAAATGGTAGCTAATCCACAGTATAGAGATTTAGTCAAAAACATGGAAAGAGTTTTGACTGTACATGACAGTTTTGATGACAGAACAAAGGAATGCATGGTAAGGTGGTTAAAGGAAATGAATTTTGGAATGCAAAAATTCTTGAAGCAAGAAGTTTATTCTTTTGAGGACCTAAATGAATACTGTTACTATGTTGCTGGAACACCCTCAGGATTTTTGACTGAACTGATTAGAACTCGATCGAAGGATTTATCTATAGAAGCTTCACAAATTTTAAGAGATAACGAAAGAGATTTCGGTTTATTCTTGCAAAAAGTTAACATAATAAGAGACTTTAGAGAAGATATTCTAGATAATGAAAAAATATTCTGGCCTGGTTTCTTATTTGAGAAATATGATTTGGCACCTCCAGAACTTCTACTGGAGGAACATGAGGAGAAAACCATGGAGATATTAGAAGCAATGCTAGATAATGCCTGTCAACATATAGAACCTGTCAAAGCTTATCTCAACGCAATACCTGATGAATATGCTGGATTTAGGGCAGGAGCTGCGGTGAATTTTGCAATGGGTGTTGGTACTCTTGAGACCATGCGAAGCAATAATGAAGTCTTCTATGGTGAAAAACCTGTTAAAATCACACATGCAGCTAGAGATAATATCCTATCAGACCCGCTTGGTTTTGTTTCAGGCTGAAGTTTAATATTGGTTCTTTAAATTAAGATACTATGGTTAGGAGGACATTACACATTCTAACAGGATTCCTGTGTCTGAGTATTTTGCTATTAGGAAGTAGTGAGGCTGCTCCTTCTACCGGAACTATTCAAGTTGCATTCATACTTTCAGAATTTGAGGATCAGGAATACCAAGATGATCATGATCAAGACTACTTTGAAGACTTGGCATTTGGAAATTCAGATTCAATGTGGGATTATTATGATGAAGTTTCTAGAGGAGAATTGAATATTCAAGGTGATATTTATGGACCTTATACACTAGATGGTGATGCAGCAGATTACGGAACTGAGAATATGGAGTTTGTTAGGGACAGTGTTGAAATTGCGGATGATGACATAGATTACAGAGACTATGACGCCGTAATGGTGATTCATTCCGGGCCTGGTGAAGAATCAAGTGGTAATAGTGACGATATTTGGTCTATTCATTGGCCATATTCTATTGAAACAGATGACGACGGGCATGAGATAGAGGAAATTACACAAGCTCCAGAATATGAATATTCAAGCGGTGAAAGAAGCCCCCTAGGTGTTTGGGTTCATGAATTTGGTCACGAACTAGGACTTCCAGATTTATACGATACAGAGGGTAGTTCAGAGGGAATTGGACAATGGGGAATAATGGCATCTGGTTCCTGGACAGACAATGGTGAAACGCCCGCTTATTTTAGTGCCTGGTCCAGATACTGGTTAGGCTGGATTGACCCTATAGTAATAACTGATGACATTAATAATCTAGAATTAGAACCCATAGAAAATGAAGGCCATGTTTACCTTTTGCCAATTCCAGGAAATTGGACAAATTCAAATGAATACTACCTTATAGAAAATAGGCAGCAACTGAAATATGACAGTCACCTCCCTGGTGAAGGATTATTGATATGGCATATTGATGAAGATGTAATATACTCAAATTGGAATTCTAACAGCGTGAATGCCGATGAAGAACACAAAGGTGTAGATCTGGAAGAAGCTGATGGTAATGATGATCTTGACCATTCAACTAACTGGGGAGATTCCGGTGACCCGTATAATTCAGGCTCATTTACAAAGGATACTTATCCAAATTCATTGGCTTATAATGGTACCGAATCTGGATGGAAAATAGAAAATATTGAAACTAGTGGAGATAACATTATTGTAGATATTAGTTTCTTGTCCAAACCTCATGCTGTAGCTGATGCAGATGAAGCTGTAATAGCTGAAGGACTAGAGCTACAATTTTACGGTAATGAATCATGGGATGAAGATGGAAATATTGTCAGCTACACTTGGGACTTCGGTGATGGAGAGTTTGCATACACTGACAATCCTACACATATTTTTACACAAAATGGAACCTATACCGTTAAGCTCACTGTCTGTGATAATAATGACCTGTGCGACTCCATGATTCTAAATATATTTGTAAACAAACCCCCTATTGCTGTTGTTGAAATTTCTAAGTTGACTATAATGTTAGGAGAAACTATCACATTTGATGCTTCAGGGTCATATGATATTGATGGTGATGTTGATTTTTATTATTGGAATTTTGATGATGGTTATACCTCAAATCAGGCATCAACAGATCATGAATACAAGAATTCTGGAACATACAATATTTCTCTAAAGATAATTGATGATTTAAATGATATAACAACCGTTTATTACACGATAGAAGTCATAAACAAGTTGCCTATTGTAGATTTTGAATTTAGCCCTACTATAGGTGATACATTAGTAATTTTTGAATTCAATGACTTGTCATATGATGATGATGGTGAGATTGAAGAATGGAATTGGAACTTCGGTGACGGAGAAACATCTGATTTGCAAAATCCGAACCACCAATTTGCTTTACCTGGTACATATTATGTAACACTTACAACAACTGATGATCAAGAAGGATTAAATTCAACCACAATTAGTATTGAAGTGGAAAATGCTCCACCAATCCCAAAAATAAGAATTACAGATGGAATCAATTTAGGAAATCATCAATGGAGTGTTCCAGCAAACAGAGTAATCACAATAGATGGGACTGTAACTTTGGATAATGAAGGAGATAATCTTGAATTTTTTTGGAATATTGATGGGCAAAGTTTGTCTGGAGAATCAATTGAAATTGGATTTATGGATGAAACAACTTTAGAATTAAGAGTTATAGATAGTAGAGGTGGTGAAGCAACCGAAACTTTCACTATTATTCCTTCATTTGTCCCAACTATAACCATAGAAAACTGGGAGGATTACACGGAGATTGCTCTAGGTTATGACATAATACTCCAGACAACTACTGAAGGAGGAGAACTGGATTTGTACAAATGGTACACACAGGAACGTAACTTGGATACTGATTATCTATTGATTGATGACATAAATACAAATGATTCATTCCAATTTCCTGCCTTCGCAGAGGGTGAATATCTAGTAAAAGTCTCTGGAAGACATACAGAAACAAAATTGTGGACTGAAAATTTCTCTTTTACCACTTTTGTCCACAACAATCCCTACGCATATATTAGTTTCAATAACACAATAAATGAAGGTGAATGGGTGACTTTTGATGCTAGTACCTCATTTGGTTTCTGGAATAACTCTGAATCTCGTGTTGCCCAGAATCTCAACCTAAACTATGAATGGACTTTGGATGGAAACGAACTAGCTGGCAATGATGAAATTATAACTGTACTTATAGAAACTGGGGGAGAACATATAATTGATTTGCTTGTAACTCAAGAACCCGTAGGTTCACAAACATTCAACTCCACCTTTTACGCAAATTACAAACCATGGGGTGTGTTAAACACACATCCTGATAACCCACGGTATGGAGAAGATTTTGAGGTTTATCTAAATGCTTATGATGAAGAAAGTGAAGCAATTATTGAATTCCTTGAAATCACCGTGTACGATTACGAAGGAAATCAAAGAGCTGGGTTAATTTATGAAAACCAAGGTGCTAATTTCAATATAATATTTGAAATTGAATACACAGGATCAATGGTTTTAGAGTATGAATTAAGAGATGAAGACGGTAATTATAGAGAAAATAGTAGTACTATTGATGTATTAGGATGGGTAGATATTTATGTTGAGTCTTTAGAAGTTAAAGGAAAGAAAGAAAAGGGGAAGAAACAAATTGTTGATTTTGTGCTCACTAATTATAATGAAACTTATCAGAAAACCATATACAATGGCCAGATAGCTTTAGGAAATGTAGATTTGCTGATTGATGGTGAAGTAGTTAACACATGGTCTTACAGTATAAATCCAACTGAATCAGAGCAGTTTAGTTTTGAATGGGTTGCAATTGCAGGAGTACATGATTTCGAAGTAATTGCTTATGTACCTGATGGAGAAGTTATTAAGGATAATAACAATCTCACAGCTTCTACAAGTATAAAAGCTGATAGAGGAACCGGATTTCTACCTTACCCAAACATCATTATAGTTATCATATCAATTTTATTAGTTTCAAAAACTGTACGTCGGAAGGCTAATTAACCACAACTAAATGTTCAAACATGGCATCTAGTCCACCTCAACTTAGAAGAATACCCACCGAACAGTTTTTCGACTTAAGGAACTGGAGTGCAGATAATGCAGAGGACTATGGAGGTAAAGCATCAATGACTGTCCATACTATGATGCTGAGCAAACCAGAACAAGTAAATCAAATAACAACTGAACTCCATGATGGAAATATAATTCTAGTCGATTTTACACCTCTAACATCGGACCAAGAAACTCTTCACAAAATTTTGGCAGAATTGGAAAGAGCTGTAGCAGACATTGATGGAGATTTAGTAGGAGTTAGTCAAAAATGGATTGTTGTAACTCCAAATAGTGTACGTGTATCAAGAAAAAAATTGAGTATATAGGTTAGAATGGAAATCGCCGTCTTGGGAGGGGGAATGGTTGGTTCCCTTATTGCAACTGAATTATCTAAAGATTATAATATTACTGTGATTGATAATGAACCCCGGAATATAGAGGGGACTGAATCAAAAATTATGGATGTGAATAGTAAAGAATTCCACGTAGAAATATTAAACTATGATATAGCAGTCAATTGTCTACCTGGTTTCATGGGATTTAAAATATTGAAAACACTCATCGACAAAGAAAAATCCTGTATAGATATCTCATTCATGCCTGAAAATTGCCTAGAACTTTCTGAAATGGCGATGAAAAAAAATTGTATTATAGTTCCAGATGCAGGAGTAGCTCCCGGCCTGAGTAATCTGATAATAGGTAATATAGTAGCTAAAAACGATGTGAAAAAAGTGAAAATAATGGTTGGGGGTCTGCCTAAGGAAAAGAATCCGCCATGGAACTATAAAGCTCCTTTTTCACCAATAGACGTTATTGAAGAATATACAAGACCTGCAAGAGTAAAATTTAATGGAAAGATACTGGTGAAAGATGCACTTACTGATATTCAAAACTTTGAAGTTGAAGACATAGGTGAACTAGAAGCATTCCTAACTGATGGATTGAGAACCTTATTAAATTCTGACCAAAAAATATCAAATGTCCCAGATCTATCCGAATATACGATACGATATCCAGGACATGCAGATTTAATTAAAAAACTGATAAAAGATGGAAGTTTCTCTAATGACATTATCCAATATCAAAATAAGAGCATAACAAAAAAAGAAAAGACCTGTATGGAATTATTCAAAGAATGGAAATTAAATGACGAAGATGAATTTACTCTCATGATTATACTTGCAACTACTAAAAGTGGCAAAGATATCACATATACTGTTTATGATGAGAGAAAAGATGGTTGGAGCAGTATGTCAAGAACTACTGGTTTGACGGCCTGTGCCTTCACAAAACTATTAGTTGATAATAAAATAAGTGGAAGTGGTATTCAGTGCCCTGAAAAATTGGGCCAAAACGAATCGAACTATAATTTTGTTTTAAATTATCTGAAAGAAAAAGACATATCCATACAATCGAACTAAAAGATTAGTATTTTTTCCAGCCCGTTGCTATAGCAAACAAGGATATTATCGCTCCAATACGAAAAACACTCTGATATTCAAAATGAATTAATAATTCACCTACTAATATACTACCAAAACCGCTACCCAAGAGACTAAATGAGGACAATAAGCCCATTGTTCTAGCTCTTAATTGATAAGGAACTGTGTCAGCTACTATCGAACGGGCTCCTAAAAAGAAGGTCATGTATATTGGAATTATAAAGGCGAAAGTTATCAAATATATATTCTGTGTGAAAGAATAGATAATCATAGAAATAAAAACAAAAGTACAGGATACTCTAATAGCAAATTCCCTTGGATATTTATCAACTAATCTTCCAGCATATGGTGCTACCAAAGCATGTACTACTCCACTAAGCAATACTATAATCCCCATTCTGAAACTTGAACCAGCCACCTCGGTCAGATATATTGGAGAAAAACTTAGGAAAAACATATATCCCATAAACAAAATAAATGTTGTAGCAAATAGTCTTGACAATTTCCAGAAATAGGGAACAAAGTCTATACTTATGTCCTCTCTTACAATAGAACGCTCTGTAGCACCCATATATCCAACAGTAGCAAAAATGCCTAAAGATGCCGTTAAAAGGAAAGAAAAGATAACAGATGGATTAGCTGAGCCATAATCTGTGGAAACAATAAGAATGCCTCCTAGAAAAGCTCCCGCACCCCAACCAAATCCTAAAGCAGACTCTAACCACCCCATAAGGGTAGCTCTAGCTTTTGGATTGAGTTCAGAAAATAAAGTAGCCATTTGAACCATGCCGCCTAAAAAAAAGGATTGAATGGTTCGAACTATTACCAAATTTATGGGCCCTAACCATGGTAATGGTATGTATAATACTGCTGAAACTATTGAACAAAGAACTACCACATATCTTCTATTCTTCCATCTGTCTGCAATGATCCCCCAAAAAGTAGATCCGGCAACAAGAGCAAAATTAGGCAGACCAACAACTAGCCCCAATGTCCTAAAATCCCCTAAAGCATTGGCCTGTAATCTTACTATAGCAAAAGATAATCCTGCTGTTATGTTATAACATAATGCACCAAACAAAGCAAGACGGATTTTATTGTGCACACAATGGCAAAGAACTCGCTATTTAGCAGGGTACTGCATCTTTTAGACTGGGTAGCTATAGTCATAAGAAGAAATATGAGTAGAGAAATGATTATCCTGAAATTTGGAGGTTCCGTGATAACTGACAAAAAAAAGGAAATACCTACTATTAATCAAGATAACCTAAAACGTATTGGAAGTATATTGAGTAACCATTCTCAGGATTTTATAATCGTACATGGTGCGGGATCTTTTGGGCACCCCATAGCTAAAAAATTTGATTTAGCCAACGGATTGAATAGTAATCCTAATCAAAGAAAAGCAATAGAAGAAACACGAGAACAAGTATTAGAGCTAAACCAAATCCTGTGTAGCAATCTAAACAAAAGAGATATACAAACAAAAACAATTATTCCCTCACAAACAATGAAGACCAATGGTCCTAGAAGTATCAAAGAGGTCCCAATAGAACTTTTTGATGAAGGGTTAGAAACAGGAAAAACTCCTGTCACATTTGGAGATGTTACAGAAGACAACTTACAAGGAATCTGCATACTGAGTGGGGATGTTATTATGGAAGAACTAGTGAAACATTACAAACCTAGAATGTCTATTTTTGTAATGGATTATCCTGGAGTCTTTGATAGAAATCCCACAGATAAAGATGCCCATATTATTCCAGAAGTAACTTTACAAACCCTAAAAATGTTAAAACAAGAAAATACGCACAAAGGCACTACAGATGTTACAGGAGGTTTAATTGGAAAACTGGAATGTGCAATAGAAATGGCAAAACATAGCGAAACTTGGATAACTAATTTAGACCATTTGGATGACTTCTTAAGTGGGAAACCTAGAGGAAGTAGGGTGATATCCTGAAAGAACCCGGTGATGGTGATTTAGGAAAATTATTTCTCTCAATAATCGGCGATAAGTATACTATCTTGGAAGCTAATAAAAGATCAAAGTTAGATATTGAAAAAATAGCTGAACTTATATCAATACCAGGTTCAGAAGATTTTTTTAAAAAAGAAAATGAAGATGAATTGAAAATTCAATGTAAATATGGTTGGATTGCGAAAGGCATCTCCGAAAAGGTTAGTCTCAGGACTAAGGAAATGGATGAACTTACTAACATAATTGAAGAAAAGATGGCCACACACGCTCTGAAATATTGGTCTGAAGATAACATAGTAAAAAGAGACCTAAAAGCGAGGACTGTTGGAGAATGGATTAATAATGAAATTAGTTTTCTAGCAGGCTTTGCTCTTTGGTTCCGAGAAAAAGAAAAAGGTGGTGAATTAGATTTATCCAACCTAATCTCAGATGCCGTAGGTGAAAATGTGTCTGCTTCAGGAGAAATTGAGTTTGATACAAAAAGATTCGAGATATTAAAAAACCTAACAAGTAACGCATTGTCAATACTCAGGGATATGAGTCCAGCTGGAAAAATAGCATACCGTAGTATGGATGTTGCTGTGATAAAAGGAATATCTGAAGGTGATGATAAATACGCAACTAAAATGAAGGAAAGAACACTTCCCTACCAAAAACCGTGGTGGAAATTCTGGTGAAAATTAGAAGCCGTTACTTCTTTTCAACTTGTGTGCCTGGCTTGTAAAGTTTATTTGATTCCTTATCTCGTTGCTGTGTATTAGCCTTCTTAGCCAAATCACCATTGAGATCTATAAAATACAAATAACCTTCTTCCCTCTTTACTTTAGACTTAGAAATAATTGTTTTCTGGCCACCTTGATGCTTCCATACTGTCCCGTCTCCCTCTACAAAATAAAGAAAACCATCGGGCTGAGGTAATCCTAGTTTTTTAACGACTTTAGCCATCTATGCTTGATTTACCTTAATAGAACAAGGTGTTGGAAGCTTATGTGACGATTTTCTTAAAGCTTCTTTAGCCTCAAGAAGAAATTCTTCCGATGTGCTTAATGTAATTAATTTCTGACCCGATTTAACTCTAGCTGCAGTGCCTACTGTTCTTCCAAATGATTTACGCATTCCCATCGAAACACGATCTGCACCGGCCCCTTGAGCAATCTTATTATGCCTTAGAACGTGGTGAGGATATGTTCTAATTTTAAGATGATAACCGTCTCTTCCTGCATGTGTTTGAATGTATCTATTAGCTGTAACTCTAGCTGATTCTAATGCATTATGTCTAACCAAACACTCTTCTTGAGCCGAAAGAGTTACCTCTACTGAAAAATCAGTAGTTGTTGAACCTACATCAAACTGAGTTATACGGCTTGCTGGAACACCACCTATGTACTCTTTTCGCGTATAGGCTTTTTTCTTGCCCCTAAACATGTGGGCTGGGTTTTTCTTGGCCATATGCTAACCTACTTCTGGCGCCAGATTGTGTTCTATTTAAATCTTTACATAATCATGCCTGAACTTAGAGTATTAAACCCCAATCTATGTGCAATAGCACATGAATATACATGAATACCAAGCAAAGGGGCTCTTTAGGCAATATGGAGTTAGGACCTTACAAGGTGTTGTTGCATCAAATTCTGGTGAAGCTGCAAAGGCTTGCAAAGAATTAGGAGGAAAGATTTGGGTTGTAAAGGCTCAAGTCCATGCTGGTGGAAGAGGCAAAGGAGGAGGCATTGTTCTATGTCGCTCTGCTGATGAAGTTTATGAAGCTGCAAATAATTTAATAGGAAAAAATCTAATTACGCCTCAGACTACTAAAGAAGGCGTAGAAGTTAGAACTATATATGTTGAAGAAGGATGTAATATATCCAAAGAATTGTATTTAGGAATCGTCTTAGACCGTGAAAAAGATTTACCCGTTATAATGGCTTCAACGGAAGGAGGAGTCGAAATAGAAGAAGTCGCCGGTAAAGATCCCGAAAAGATTCTTAAGGTACATATTGATCCTATAACAGGTCTTGGTGATTGGCAAGCTAGGCAAATCGCTTTTGGACTTGGCTTAAAAGGGAATCAAATCCGAAACTGCATAAAATTCATGAAAAGTTTATACCAATTATTTGTTGATTTGGATTGTTCTATTGTAGAAATTAATCCGCTAGTTGTCAGTACTGACGATGAGATTATCGCTTTGGATGCTAAAATAAATTTTGATAGCTCTGCCTTATTCAGGCATAAAGAAATAGAAGAATTAAGAGATACAAACGAAGAAGAACCACTAGAAACAAGAGCAAATAAAGTTGGACTAAGTTACATAAAATTGGATGGAGAGATTGGATGTATGGTGAACGGGGCTGGACTAGCAATGGCAACAATGGATATTATCAAACTTCATGGTGGTGAACCAGCCAATTTTTTAGATGTTGGAGGAGGTGCAGATGCAAAACAAGTTGCTGAAGGATTCAAAGTTATACTCTCAGATCCAGAAGTAAAGGCCATTTTCGTGAATATTTTTGGTGGAATAATGAGGTGTGACTTTATTGCAGAGGGTATTATCACAGCCGCTAAAGAAATAAACATGAATGTACCTTTGATTGTACGCTTAGCCGGTACAAATGTGGAGTTAGGAAAGAAAATGCTATCTGAATCTGGATTGGACCTAATTCCAGCAGACGATATGGATGATGGTGCAAGAAAGGCAATAAAAGCAATTGGAGGAAATTAATGAGTATCTGGTTAGATTCTAAAAGTAAGATTGTAGTACAAGGTATAACTGGAAAGAATGGTCAATTTCATAGTAAACAAATGATAGATTATGGAACTAAACTAGTAGGTGGTGTAACACCGGGGAAAGGAGGACAAGAAACATTAGGTCTACCTATATGGGACACCGTAAGTGAAGCTGTAGATATAGGAGCAAATGTATCGTGTGTCTTCGTACCTCCTGCATTTGCTGCTGATGCTATAATGGAATCTGCAGATTCTGGAATTAAATTGATTGTTGGAATTACAGAAGGAATTCCTGCTCTAGATATGGTTAAAGTAAAGAAATATATTCGCTCAAAAGATGTGAGATTAATAGGTCCTAATTGTCCAGGCATAATAACGCCTGGTGAAAGTAAAGTTGGGATAATGCCAGGACATATACATCGAAGAGGTGATGTAGGCATAATCTCCAGATCAGGAACTTTAACATATGAAGCTGTTAATCAAGTAACTGAGAAAGGATTAGGACAATCAACTTGTGTAGGCATAGGTGGAGATCCAGTTAATGGAACAAATTTTGTGGATTGTTTAGAAGCTTTTGAAAATGACAAACATACTAAATCAATCATTATGATTGGAGAAATAGGAGGCAATGCAGAAGAAACTGCTGCTGATTACGTAAAAGAATATGTATCAAAACCTGTTGTGGGATTTATTGCGGGGAGAACTGCACCTCCAGGAAAAAGAATGGGGCATGCAGGTGCTATTATCTCTGGAGGCAAAGGAACTGCAAGGGAAAAGATGAAGGCGATGGAAAGAGCTGGAATACATGTCACTGAAAACCCCGCTGAACTGGGTAAGACTTTAGAGGATATTTTATAAAATAATAAACTTTATATAGAAGTTTGTAAGAATTTAGATATGGAATGTCTTGGAAAAGTAGCACATCTCGATTCTAAAAATCGTGCTATAGTAATAGCCAAAAATAAAGTACCAAAGAATACAAAAGTCTATGACTCCGAGAATAACTTAGTAGGTAGAGTAATCAATATTTTTGGACCTGTAAATGAACCATATCTGGCAATAGCAGCAAAAAAAGGAATGAGAATAACTAAAATTATTGGAAGGGAGGTTTACAAAAGATGAATCTCAACTGTCCAGAATGTTCTGCAAATGAAATAAAAAATGAAGGGGATGGAATTATGTCATGCAAAAAGTGTGATTTAATCTTTGACTCTGGCCCTCAATGGACTAGATATAATCCTAAAACTAAAATCGCAAGCAATGAAATTGGGCAAGAAAAACAAGTAGTGAATTCAAAGACCATCCTAAAATGGCAAAAAGAAACAAGAACGGGTAATCTAGCTAGTAGGAGTATCTTACTAGCCTCTGAAGAAATAGAGAGAATATCTAATGAAATAAAAGTTAGTGACTCAATTAAAGAATCTGCGTTAGAAATATTTTCAAGCTCTTCAAAGAAAGGCCTAGTTAGAGGAAGAAGTAGTGAAAAAGTAGCTGCTGCATCCATCTACACTGCATGTAGAATGGCTAATGTACCTAGAACTTTAGATGAAGTAGCTGACAGATGCAATCTTAACAGAAATGAACTAAGTCGTTTACACAGGCTAATAAGTAGAAAACTTAAACTCAAAATTGGATTTACAAGTATTAGCAGTCTCTTACCTCGTTTTTCAGGAAAGTTAGCTGTAAATGAAAATGTAGAAAAAGAAGCCCAAAGAATAATAAATTTTGTAGAGAATAGTGACTATAGACAGGGAATTTCACCCGCTGCTTTGCTAGGTGCGTCGTTGTATATATCATGTAAAAAAAATAACGTAAGAAGAAGTCAATTAGAAATAGCAAAAGCTGTTGGTACTTCAGAAGTCACTTTGAGAAATAGAGCTAAAGAAATTATTTCAATTATTGATGCTAAATAAAATAAAAATAGCTTTCTGGCAATTCTAATTCTATTGCAAACATAGGATCACAAGGAGTCTCATCCGTACAACCCTCACTACTATCATGGTAAGCAACAACGACACCACCATCTGGAAGAATTGCAAAAGATGAAAAGTCAAATCTCACATCATTTCCTGCACCGGATGTTGCATCTAAATCTCCAAGTCCAATAATAGTTATAGAATCAGCCTCCATACTTTCTCTATAATCCCTTATATGAAAGACTAAATCTATGTCGCTAGTAGTTTCATTCATTTCTGTTTGAACCCTCATCGAGATTACTGCCAGATTCAAGTTCCCATCAGCTTGAAAATCCCATTCAAAAGTATTATCAGATACTGATAATGACCCTGGCCACCTATGTGTATAATTTGTCCAATTATAACCTCCATCATAACTAATTTGATGAGTTAAGTTGAAAGAACCATCACAACCCTTGTCTCCTGGGTTCGCAGTGTTACAAGATACACTATGTAATGCTCCAGAACTATCTATCACCAAATTACGTGATGGAAGTAGTAAACCTCCTGGTAATGTATGTTTCTGCCATTCTAAATTCGTATCCAAGAATAAATTACTACCATCACTAAACCATCGAGGAAATAAAAGTCCCCCAGAAGGTATTGGAGAGGCTCGCATTTCTCTATGAGGTTGCATGTAATCCCATTCAGGTCCTAAATCATCAAAATATAAGTCAAACTCTACATCAGCAGGACCGCCAGAGTTGCTATCTGGAATTTGTATAGGCCTATAATTCAGACCATCTACACTAATCTGATAACCTTGTTCATTATAACTCCAGAAATTTGAAACGACCATACTGGCCCATGGACAATTGGAAGAACATTTGTTTGTAACATATTCTAACGGTGGATTAATTGGGCCAACAACAGGGACTTGCCAAGAACGATCATAGAACGGTTCTTTATCAGCTGAATTCCAACACCATTCCCAATCAATTTCTTTAGTTTGAGGATCTTTCTTGCCCAGAATTGCATAGAACTGATCTACACCATCTATGCTGGGATATGGGAACCAAGTCATCGCTATAATATCTCCATTAGGAGCTTGGATAATTGATCCTTCACCTAAACCAGGAGCAACTGTAGGATCAAACTGGCCTTCTTCACACCCAAGGTCTGTGTTTACTGCAGGAGGTACCCATTCGGTCCAAGTCAAACCCCTATCCGTACTATACCAAGGCCATTCTCCACCAAGATTATAGATTACACCATCTTGATCTGTGGCTAAGTAATGCTCACAACAATTTCCACCATAATTATGCTCATTACTTCCACCAAAATCTTCCGTTCCATAAACTGCCCAAATCCGCTCTGTAGCAATTTCCATTGAAGTTGGATTAACAACTGAAAAATTGCGAATTGGATCAAATGAATATGGAAATTGTGAAAGCTGACTCTCATCGACAATTAACCTTGTTTTCTCAAACTCCTCTTCAGGAAGAAATGTCCTCTTATCTTCGGGCTCCAAACAACCCATAAATGAGAGACTAAGAAACATAAATGACAACAATATACTAGACTTCATTGAATCATGATATTTATGCTACCTAAAATAGTTTGGTAACCTAACTAAGTTGTATAAATCGGCTTCTTCTATTGGTAATGGATGCCTCCTGTGGATGCTGATTTAGATAGTGAAAAAGCTTGCGCTATACCTGGTGACAAGGGCCTATTTCCAACTGCTAGGACTGATAATTGGTGGATACAACCATTAGCTGTTTTTCTAGGATTAGGTATAGCCGTTGTTTACATGACATGGGCCGCCTTTCAAGGTACAAACTATTTTTATGATGGAAATGGCGCAAGTTATCTTTCGCCATTATACTCTCCAGAATTATTTGGAGAAACTGAACATGCATTATTTGGTGACAGACCTCCTATGTGGCCTGATTGGATGCCTTACTCACCTGCCTTCCTAATTCTTTGGATTCCAGCAGGTTTTCGTGTAACATGTTATTACTATAGAGGAAGTTACTACAAAGCATTCTGGGCAGATCCCCCTGCCTGCGCTGTTGGTGAACCAAGAAATAGTTATTGGGGTGAGAATTCAATGCCACTAATACTACAGAATCTACATAGATATATGTTGTATCTTGCAATTATTTTTATTTTCGTATTAGGATATGATGCATGGCTTTCTATGTGGTTTGATGGTAAGCCCTTTGAGGGAGATTTTGGAATAGGTGTAGGAACTTTTGTACTGACGCTAAATGTAATTTTGCTAGGTGGATACACGTTTGGCTGTCATTCTTTAAGACACCTTATAGGAGGATACGCCGATAGAATCGTGAAAAAACCAAAGGTACAGCAAAAAGCATTTGACTGTGTTAGCTGCCTTAACAAACAACACATGAAATGGGCATGGTTTTCACTTTTCTGGGTTTGTTTTACCGATGTATATGTTAGATTGTGTGCTAGTGGCATTATAGATGATTTGAGGATTTTCTAATGGAAGAATTTGATACAAAAAAATATGATGTTGTTGTTGTAGGGGCTGGTGGAGCTGGGCTGAGAGCAGCTATTGCTGCTGCAGATTATGGTTCAAAAGTTGCATTAATTACTAAATCCCTTCTAGGAAAAGCACATACTGTTATGGCTGAAGGAGGAGTAGCTGCAGCCCTTGGAAATGTGGACAAAAGAGATAATTGGAAAGTCCATTTTAGAGATACAATTAGGGGAAGCAAAAATCTGGCAAACTGGGAAATGGCTAAAATACATGCTGAAAAGGCCCCTGAAAGAGTCCGTGAATTAGAAAGATGGGGGGCCGTCTTTGATAGAACTGAAGAAGGAAAGATTAGTCAAAGAAATTTTGGCGGGCACAGATATCCAAGATTAGCCCACGTAGGTGATCGAACTGGATTAGAAATTATAAGGACCCTACAGGATTATGCAGTTCACAAAGAAAATATTGACGTTTTTATGGAATGTACGGTCACAACTCTACTTAAATCTGAAAGCACAGTATCTGGTGTTTTGGCATATAATCGTTCGTCTGGAAATTTAAAAGTGTTTGAGGCAGGAGCTGTAATTCTTGCCACTGGAGGCATAGGTAAGGCATACCGCGTAACATCAAATTCATGGGAATACACTGGTGATGGACATGCCCTAGCTCACCTAGCAGGAGCTGATTTGATAGATATGGAATTTGTTCAATTCCATCCAACGGGAATGGTTTGGCCACCTAGTGTAAAAGGTACTTTAGTCACAGAAGGTGTCAGAGGTGAGGGAGGAATATTAGTGAACAATGAAAGGAAAAGATTCATGTTTGATTATATTCCTGAAGTATTTGCAGCCGAAACTGCAAAAACAGAAGAGGAAGCTAATGCATGGCTAAGAGGTGAAGAAGGTGCAATGAGACCTCCTGAACTACTAACCAGAGATGTAGTTGCAAGAGCTATAATGACGGAAGTTAAGGAAGGAAGAGGATCACCCCACGGTGGGGCCTTTTTGGATATTGCCTCTAGGCAACCAGCTGACTACATACAACGTAAATTACCCTCTATGTATCATCAATTCAAAGAATTAGCTACACTAGATATTACTGAAGAACCGATGGAAGTTGGACCTACAACACATTATATGATGGGAGGAATAAAAGTTGATGCAGGGACTGCTGCTTCAACGATAGATGGCTTGTATGCTGCCGGTGAAGCTGCAGCAGGAATGCATGGCGCAAACCGACTTGGTGGCAATTCATTATCGGATTTGCTAGTATTTGGTAAAATTGCAGGCCAAAGTGCCTCTAATTATGCACAGGAAAATTCTCATATTTCACCCCATGGAAATGAAATCAAGAAAAGCATTGATAATGTTCTAAAACCATTTGAAGGAGGAAGCGAAAATCCTTATGAAATTCATGAAGAACTTCAAGAAGTAATGGAAACACATGCTGGCATAGTCAGAACTGGTGAAGAACTTGAAAAAGGAATACAAAAACTGGAAAAGATAAGAAAGAAACTACCAAATTTGCATTCCAAAGGTGACAGACAATATAATCCAGGTTGGCACCTATGTCTTGATCTCCATAACATGGTTATAACTTCTTTAGCCCTAGCAAAAGCAGCTCTTGAAAGAAATGAAAGTAGAGGAGCTCATACGAGACTAGACTATCCAGATTATGATGAAGATTTAGGAAAAGTTAACATGATTATAAGGCCAAGCCCAGATGGCTTGACCGTAATTAAATCACCAATGTCTAAAATGCCTGACGACCTAAAAGATTATGTTTCACAGGAGGCGGTATGACGAGGAAAATCAGGATACAGAGAGGTTCACAAGATGACCTTAGATTAGAAGAATTTGAGGTTGAAGTAGAACCTGGAATGGTTGTCCTAGACGCAATTCATTTAATTCAAACAACAGAAGCTCCGGATTTAGCAATAAGGTGGAATTGTAAAGCAGGTAAATGTGGATCATGTTCAGCTGAAGTAAATGGAAGACCTAAACTTACCTGTATGACAAGACTATCTGATTATCCAGAGGATGAAACTCTAACAGTACAACCAATGAAAACATTCCCAATAATCAAAGATTTAGTTACTGACGTGTCATGGAATTATGAAGTAAACAAAAAAATAACACCTTACCAGCATACTGAAACTGGCGATAATCCCATTATGTTTCAAGAGGAAGTTGATAGAGTTCAAGAATTTAGAAAATGTATAGAGTGTTTCCTTTGCCAAGATGTTTGTCATGTTCTGAGAAGTCACGATATGAAACAAGAATTTGCGGGACCAAGATTTATGATTAGAAACGCAGGATTAGAAATGCATCCACTAGACCAAGGAAATCGTCTAGATAATATTAGAAAGGAAGATGGAATTGGGCTTTGTAATATTACAAAATGTTGTACATTCGTTTGTCCTGAGCACATTGGAATAACAGACAATGCAATTATACCAATAAAAGAAAGAATGGTTGACGAATTTTATGATCCACTAAAATGGATATGGAATAGTTTAACTGGAAAAAGTAATTAAGTAACTGCTAAAATCTGTAACTAAATTACCTCTACCTCGAAAATATGTTGCCGCTCTACCGACAGGTTGGGAGGTGGGAGGGGGCCCGCCGGGAGCAGC
>CAZOEZ010000015.1:0-23785 GCA_964578995.1 uncultured archaeon | reverse complement strand
ATAGTGGTTTTAGTGAACCATATTGTGGTGATTTTGTTGCCTTTGTCACTTGATACAGGTGACGCTCAGCACCGGGTCTTTCCACGATGTTGGCAGTTGCATACTTTTCAATGATTCGTCCTTGTTCCATGTTTATAGTTGAATTTGTAGTGATAATATAAGTGCAGTTAATGCATAGAATACAAAAATTGGAGTTCTCCAGATAGCGGTTCCCGTTTTTTGGAGGATAACTGCTTCCATCCATAAACTACTGGCTCCTAAAACGATCATATAGAAAAATAAAGAACTATTGAGGCCACTCATATCAAAACTGAGTGTAGTTGAACCAGCGCTAATATCTCCTCCAAAAATGGCTACAATTGCCCCAAGTATTACAGGACAAGCAACTGAACCAAACCAAAGTATGAAATTTGCATTACTTTGAGTTTTCATTAGCCTTTCCTTCTTCAGCATATAAATTTCCCAGAATTCATCTGAGATTTTTTCGAGCGTGGTAGCTATGCTACCAGATGAAGCCAATGCCACATTCAGAATGCTGACGATTCTTGAAATCATTGCCGATTCACTCTTCTTTGCGAAATTAGTCATAGCCTTTCCAAAGCCATTATCTCGCATATCATTTACAGCATCTCTAAGCCGAAGTCCCATCTGATCCTTTCTACTATTTGCTATAGCATCTAAGGCAGATTCAACACCCATTCCAGCCCTCAACTCTTCAGCTAAGTCAGCTAAAACGTCAGGCCAAGCATTTTCTAATTCGGTAATACGCTCTTGTTTCCTCTTCTGAGGAATGTAAATCATACCACCAATGAGTCCTAAAACTCCACAACCTAGCCATATCATAAGAGCAAGTCCTCCTATTCCGTCAACTCCTAAATTATCTTCCAGTACGTCAATCATTTCTAAACACCTGGCTCCTTTGCTTTAGTCGTTGAAATTAATCCAGCTAGCAAAATTCCTGTTACCACAAATGCAACAGGTGCACACCATGCGGGCATGGTCATTCCACCTCCAAAAGCAGCAGCAGCTTCATTGTCCATAATACCACTAATTACGGCACCAATCACAACGATAATAGGTAGTAACATAGAAACAATCATAAATTGTTCTGACGCTCCAGATAAGCTTTCTATGAATCCATCTAATTCAACTCTTCTATCTCTAGCTTCTTTCTCTGCAATGGATCTTAATCTGTCTATAACATTTGTATCTTCTTCAATAGACATTACCAGAGTAGTCAAAACTCTTCGGAGTCCTGCTGAATCTGTTTTTCTAGATTGAGTACGAATGGCATCAGCAAATGCCCTTCCACCATCAGTATCTCTAAAAATTTGTTTGAAAATACCGCTTAATTCTCCGTAATCTTCATCCGCAACATGTTTCATTGCTTCAGCAACACCTACACCAGATTCAAGTAAAACTTCGATAGCACGAATAGCGTATAGTAAATCTTGATCGACCGATGCCAAGTATACTCGGAATGCGAGGCCAATATTAAACTTTTAACTTTTTAATTTAGATCTGAATTCCTTCCAATTCTTTTCTATAAGTTAGAGCGCCAGTATAGAACGAAAATACCATACACCATTCACAAAGTGCAGTAAGATTAAGATACCCTGATCTTTCCGTGTCAACCGTGGGTGGATTCTCCATCCTATAGAAAAAATCTTTATCTTCTTTAAGTAGTTCTTGACTATCGAGAGCACTAAAAATCACCATAAAGATATAAAACATCCATCCCGCATAAACTGCGTATTTCCGGATATCATTGCCCTTTCCTGATTTTTCTAGTACAAGGTATCCAAAAGTCCCCCATACCAAAAATGAAGTGAATAGAACGAAAGCCGTGACTCCATGTAAAACAGGAAAATTATTCCAACTAAAGTTTACAGTTATAATTCCACAGATAGCACCTAAAGTTGATAATATTCTAATCATGTCATTCCAATTTTCGTAGTTCTGTCCAATTTCTTTTGCTAAAGGCTCAAAGATTCTGTGAAAAACCTGAGCTAAAATTAGGAAACTAAATATACTAATTCCAAGCCCTGTTCCAAAAATTGTTGCTTCAGGTTCATTAAATGGCATTTCAGAGATAATAGGAATAAATGCAGCAACTCTTCCACTAGTTGTTGATACAATATATGTAATAATTAACGTAGACAATCCTAAACCAATGCTAAATTCCAGTAATAATTTCGCGCTGTTTTTATTTTCTGTCATTCAACACCGCTTGAGCTGCAGACAATCTTGCTATAGGTACTCTAAATGGCGAGCATGAAACATAATCCATTCCTACATTATGACAAAAGTGAACAGATTTAGGTTCACCTCCGTGTTCTCCACAAATTCCAACTTTTAGGTCGGGTTTTGTTTTTCGTCCTTTTTCAATTCCCATTTTGACTAATTCACATACACCTTCGTCAAGACTTGCAAAAGGATCTTCAGGTAGTAATCCTTGTTCTAAGTATGCTGGCATAAATCCTCCAGTATCGTCACGACTAAATCCAAAGGCCATTTGTGTTAAATCGTTAGTACCAAATGAAAAGAATTCAGCAGTTTCAGCAATTCTATCGGCAACAAAACTTGCTCTTGGAATCTCCATCATTGTACCAACCATATAATAGTCTAAACCATCTATTTTTGCAGCCACTTCTCTTACAATTTTTTCTTGATGGTTGTATTCGGTTTCCATTCCAGTTAATGGAATCATTATTTCGGGGAAAGTTTCTACATTTTCAGAAGTAAGTTCAGCGGCAGCTTCTAGAATAGACCTAGCCTGCATTTCAGTTATTTCAGGGTGTGTAATTCCTAATCTGACTCCTCGGTGCCCCATCATTGGATTTGATTCTTTCAAAGCATCTGAACGTCTAGCTAATTCGTTAGAATCAATACCTAGAGAATCTGCAAGTTTCTTTTGTCTTTTAACATCATGTGGAATAAATTCATGCAATGGCGGATCCATCAATCTTATAGTTACAGGCAATCCTTTCATTGCTCGTAAAGTTTCTTTGATATCATTCTTCATGAAAGGGAATAATGAATCTAAAGCAGTCTTTCTTTCTTCAGGACTATTTGCCATAATCATTTCCTGAAGGTGGAATAATGGCTCTTCTGAACCTTCACCATAAAACATGTGTTCAATTCTGAATAATCCTATGCCTTCAGCACCGAAACTCAAGGCTCTTCTAGCATCCGAAGGTGTTTCAGCATTTGTCCTGACTTTGAGCTTTCTGAATTCATCACATAATCCTAGAAAATGAGTCAGATAATCACTGCTTATGTCTGTTTCAATAAGTGGTAATTCACCAGAATAAACTTTTCCTGCAGTTCCATTAAGTGTGATTGAATCACCTTCACTTACAGTCAAATCGTTAACGGTGAATTCTTTTTTGATTGAATCTACTTTCATTTCTCCAGCTCCAACAATACAGCACATACCCCAACCTCTAGCAACTAATGCAGCATGAGAGGTCATTCCACCTCTCGACGTCAAAATTGCTACAGAAGCCCTCATTCCTTCAACATCTTCTGGATTTGTTTCTTCACGCACTAAAACAACTTTTTCACCTTTTGCAGCCCAATCTACGGCATCTTGTGCTGTGAAAACCACTTTTCCAGTTGCTCCTCCTGGTCCTGCTGGTAAACCTTTTGCGAGTAAAGCAGTAATCTTTTCGACATCCGGATCAACTATAGGATGTAACAATTCATCTAATTGTGAGGGTGTAACTCTGCCAACAGCTGTTCTTCCATTAATCATCTTTTCCTTTACCATTTCTGAAGCCATACGGATGGCTGCAGGTCCATTTCTTTTTCCAATTCTACATTGAAGCATCCATAATTTACCAGACTGAATAGTAAATTCAATATCTAGCATATCATTGTAGTGTTTCTCAAGGTTTAGACGTATGGTGTCTAATTCTTTGTAGAGATGTGGTGACGACTGTTCTAAACTAGCTAAATCTCCACTATGTTCAGTTCGGCAAATTTCATTCAAGGGATTTGGAGTTCTTATTCCTGCTACAACATCTTCTCCTTGCGCTTTTTCTAACCATTCTCCATAGAAATTATTTTCTCCAGTGGCAGGATTTCTGGTAAAAGCTACACCAGTAGCACTGTCATCTCCTAAATTACCATAAACCATGGCCTGAACATTAACCGCAGTCCCCCATTCTTGAGGTATGTTCTCTATTTTTCTGTAAGCTTTAGCCCTTTTTCCATCCCATGAGTAGAAAACAGCAGATATGGCACCCCATAATTGTTCCCAAGGGTCTTCGGGAAATGGTTTCTTGAGAACTTCCAAAACTTTTCCCTTATAAATATCAACTAAATCCTTTAAATTTGAAGCAGATAAATCCGTATCTTCCGTGACTCCTTCTTGTTCTTTCATTTTTTCTAGTTCATGTTCTAATTGGTTTCGAATCCCTCTTCCTTCTTCAGGTTCTATTCCAGATGCTTTTTCCATAACAACATCAGAATACATTTGAATCAATCTTCTTTGAGCATCATATACGAATCTAGGGTCGCCACTTTGTGCAATTAAACCATCTCTTGTAAAATCATTTAATCCAACATTTAGAACGGTTTCCATCATTCCAGGCATGGAAGCTCTTGCTCCTGATCTAACGGATAAAAGTAAAGGATTATCTGAATCTCCAAAAATGGATCCTACTCTATCTTCTACATCTTTTAGAGCATTTTTCAATTGCCCATCAAGATTTTTTGGATATTTTTGTCCATTGTCATTAAAGAATGTACAAACTTCAGTAGTAATGGTACAACCTGGTGGGACTGGAATTTCCAAAAGAGCCATTTCTGCTAAATTTGCTCCTTTACCTCCCAGCAAATCTTTCATTTCGGCTTTGCCATCAGTCATGTCAGGCCCAAAACGATAAACGTGTTTTTCACTCATTAACTTCCCGTGACTCTATTGAAACAGGTATTAATCTTCTTCCTCATTCTATAGGGTCGTGTAATTTTCCAATAAGTGGCCAACCAGACCACATTAGTCGGTCATCTAACTCTATCATAATTTTGTAAACATCTTCATAACCCTCTATTATGTGTTCGACAAGGCATGGTTTACAGTCATCATTTAACCATTGTCTAATTATTTTAGGATTTCCAATTTCTAAACTTTCTGCGATAGTGCACAATTCCGCCAATCTATTTTCTAGTTGCCAAATAAAATCCTCAGATTCCTTAAGGGCCATTGTGATGTGAATAAATCTTAGGTTTTTGTCATTTACTAAATCATCAAGGTTCTTTTTGTTAGGAGCTCCTTGTTCTACTAACATTTCAATTAATTTCTTATCACCATAAATCTTACTTCCTGCCGCAAGTAAAAATCTTAAACTTTCAGTTTTCCTTTCTTTATCCATATTTTTCCTTTAAGTGAGTTATAACTGCTAAAATATCATTTTCTGATGCTACGGCCGTTTCTTCATCGATAGTTTCTCCCATTCCAACACACAGTATTTTTTCATCAGAATAATTTGCCCATTTTTCTCCAATTTCATTTACTCTGTTTAATACAATAATCCTATCAGTATCGGGAGTATTTTGTGTTAAGTAATCCCACAATTCAACAAAGTGATTATCAGGTTCGTCTAAACCATTTCCTACAACTATTTGGACGTCTGCAATTCTTAGCCAATTAATCCAAGCTTTTCCAGTGGCAGTAGGTGCATCAATTTCATAAAACATAAAATTATTTAATTTACAGGCATGGTCTAACAACATATCTGGCACATTATCAGGGACAACAAAATTTCCCCAAGGTTTTGGTAAATTCCTCATAAATGTTGATTTACCGGCACCCATAGGTCCAGTTACCATCACATAACTCATCTTTTTCCCTCTTTTATTGCCTTGAATATACCCATTAGATTCTCATATTCACCTTCATCAGGATTCCCTCTAGAAATAAGCCTTCTTAGTGTTGTTTTAGACCTAGCTAATTTCCTCTTAGGATAACTACTATTCTCTAACATATTCATAATTCTATCTACAAGCCTTTCGAATTCTTCTTGAGATACAGCCTTCCGTTTTTTTGGTCCTTTCACTTTTTCTTTACGTTTTATTTCGTAAAGTACAATTCCAACAGCATGTGACAAATTTAGAATCGGATATTCAGGATTTGTAGGAATTGTTAGGGTAACTTCACATAATGCCAATTCTTCTTTGTATAATCCGTAATTTTCTCTCCCAAAAACCAAAGCAGGATTCTCTCTATCTTTAATTATTTTGTTTATTTTCTTTACACTTTCCGGAGCTCTAAACCACCTCTTGTCTCCCTCGGGTTTTATTCCACTTGTTCCTATTGCAATATCACAATCTGCCAATGCTTCTTCCAAAGTGTCAAATCGTTTAAGATTCTCTAGAACTGGTCTACCTGATTTTGATCTAGCATATCCGTCATCATTTATTTCACAGCCTTTGACTAGTGCTAAATCATCAATTCTAAAATTGGCCATTACGCGGGCAACAGCACCTATATTTCCGGGATGTTGTGGTTCAACTAGGACAATTCTCGTCAATTTTAACACTACTCTGTTTTTAATTTTTGTTGAACTTCTCTAGGTAATTCATCAATTTCTTCTTTTTCAATGAGATTTTCGCTAGCGCCTTTTAGTTTGTTCAATCTCTTTTGCGATGGTAATAATTTATGATTGTAAGATCCTATAGTTTTGTTATATGATTTTATACTACTTTTCAGTCCTTTTCCGATGCCTTCTATATGTCCTACAAAAGTATTTATTCTTTCGGCAAGTTGTTCTGTAACTTCTAAGATTCGGTTTGCATTGTTGTTTCTTTCCTCTTGTTGCCAACTGTAAAACACAGAGCGTAGCAATGCTAATAGAATATAGGGTGAAGCTAAAATTACATTTCTTTCAACCGCTTCTTCCCAAAGTGTAGGTCTGTGTAATAAGGCAATTTGGAGCATATGTTCACCAGGCATGAACATTATAACAAAATCTGGAGAAATTTTGTTCCCACTTTCATCCTTTATGTTGTCCTGATAGCTTTTCAGTCCAAGCGATTTTACAGTGTCCCATACATCATCTGCAAATTGTTTCATAAATTTTTCTTGCTCATCAATATCTTCAGACTCGTATGCATCTAGCAATCTTCCTGGTGCTTTTGAATCAATTACTAATTGTCTTCCACCAGGCATTTTGACAATAGCATCAGGACGTTGTATCCCATCTGAGGTTTCAATAGTTTTCTGCTCAACATAATCAATGTGGTTTACCATATTAGAATGTTCAATTACTCTTTTTAATTGGACTTCGCCCCAATTTCCTCTCATTGAACTATCTTTAAGAGCAGATGAGAGTTTATTTGCTGATAATTCTAAGCCCCTGTATTGTTCTTGAAGGAGTTTTACGTTTTCAGTTATAGAACCGTAAGCTTCCCCTCTCTGTTTTCGTTCATTCTCAATTAATTCTTTCAAATTTTTCAGTTCTTCACGTAGAATTTTAGCTTCAGTTTCACTTGATAATTTTGCTTTTTCTATACTTTCTAAATCTAAAGTATCTCTCTCAATAATTTTTTCTTTGATTTCAACTTGTACATCTTTTATTGATTGTATGTTAAAATCTTCTTTTTCGTCACCTTTATTGACATTGAAATAAATCATTAGGGCAATAACCACAATAAGAAGTGCAATGATTATTTCCTCTAGCATGTTATTGTAAACTAACCTGACTAATTAGTATTTTGTCTAAATTTCCTTCATAGAAGATACTAATTCAGTCATCATTTTCTTACCATCACCAAACAGCATCATAGTTTTATCTTCATAGAAAAGATCGTTATCAACCCCTGCATAACCAACAGATAAGGATCTCTTTACCATGACGACAACTCTTGCTTTATCAGCATCAATTATTGGCATTCCTGCTAAAGGTCCTTCATCACTTCTAGCAACAGGATTTACAGTGTCATTTGCTCCAACTACTAGAGCTACGTCACATTCAGCCATTTCTGAATTTATATCATCCATTTCAATTAATTTTTCGTATGGGACACTCGCTTCTGCTAAGAGCACGTTCATGTGACCGGGCATTCTTCCTGCAACAGGATGAATTCCATATTTTACTTCACATCCATTTGCCTCTAAAATGTCTGCAAATTCACGTACTTGATGTTGGCATTGTGATACTGCCATTCCATACCCAGGAATAATAACACATTTTGATATTCCGTCACAAATCATTGCGACTTCTTCAGGATCTGAACCAACTTTAGTCCTTGTAACTTGTTCTTTATCCGAACTACCAAATGATTTGAACAATACATCAATTAATTGTCGATTCATTGCTTTACACATTATATTTGTTAAAATCAAACCTGCAGCACCAACCATTGAACCGGCAATTATCAAAACATTATTTCCAATTATAAATCCAGTAAATGCAGCAGCAATTCCTGATAAGGAGTTCAACAAGCTAACTACAACCGGCATGTCTGCACCTCCGATTGGGAGCACAAAGAGAATTCCAAGAATACAGGACAGTGCGATAATTCCTATCACGTAATCTTGATTTCCAGGCTCTTCAATACTCATATAGATTAACCCAACAATTCCAATCAGCATCAATCCTTTAACATAATTCAACCATTCTGGCCCCCAGGTAGGAGTTCTATACCATTTTCCAAATATTTCCACTCCACCTTTCAATTTCATCATGGCAAGTAAGCTCCCTGTAAGTGTCATCCAACCTACTAGAGCCGAAAGTCCGATTGCAGTCCAAGCAATATGTAAATCTAAACCAGTAGGTAGTGTTTCACCGCTATTTATTCTTCTAAAAACTTCCGAGGCGGCAACAAGAGCACTTGCAGCCCCTCCAAATCCATTAAACAAAGCAACCATTTCTGGCATCCCAGTCATTTGGACTCGTACTGCCATAACATATCCAATTAATCCACCAATAACCAATCCCGCACCAATTAGTATGAAATTATTAGTTAATCCAAAATCCATTTGGGCAATTGTTACAATAATAGCCAATAGCATTCCCATTGCACCATACAAATTACCAGTAGGTGCAGTACGAGGATGACCCAATTTCTTCAATCCCAATATGAATAAAATTGAGGCTACCAGATATCCAATGTCCCAAACAGCATCGTCCATTATTTTCCACCTCTTTTGCCAGCAATCATATTCAACATTCTATTAGTTACAGCAAATCCACCTACTACGTTGATTGTAGCTAAAATTAGCGCGAAAAAAGCAAGCCATGCGGCAAATCCGGGATCTCCATCATTGTAATCAGTGTTAGAGAAAATCAGAGCTCCAACAATCGTAATTCCAGAAATAGCATTAGCACCAGACATTAATGGTGTGTGCAACGTCGGAGGTACTTTTGTAATAAGTTCAAATCCTAAAAAAATAGCTAGTACAAAGACAGTGATTAAGACAATAAGTACACTAACTCCTGTGATAGGTTCCATTACTTCATCACCTCTATCAACTTAGTATGATTTCCATGAATTTTTCCATCTTCAGCAATTAGAATTCCACCGTATCCTGCAGAAATCCCACCCTCATCACCAGTTAGAACTTGTTCGTCTTGATCTATCACAAGTTTTCCTTCATCAACTAACACAGTTACAAAGTTAGTGACATTATTTGAGTAGAGCATTGAGGCCGTATTTGGAATAGTTCTACAAAGATTAGGTATTCCTACTATTGTAACTCCATCTTTTTCTACAATTTCTCCTTCTTTGCTTCCAACAATATTTCCTCCAGTATCAGAGTTCATATCAACAATTACAGAGCCTTCTTTCATTTCTTTAGTCATTTTATCATTATTTTCTTTACCAAAGAATAATTTTGGAGCATCTGCACCAAATAATCTTGCAGTGGTTATTACCACATCTGCATCTTTTACAGCATCCATCAAAGCATTATCAAAAGCTTCCTGAAGTCCTTTATCTGTAAACAAGGATGCATGTCCACTTGAACTTTCTGCATCTTTCCACCCAGGGACATCAATGAATTTTGCGCCTAAACTTTCAGTATCCTGTTTTGCAGCCAATCTAACATCAATAGCTTGAACGGCAGCACCTAATCTTTTAGCTGTAGCAATTGCTTGAAGCCCAGCTACTGCAGCACCTTGGATTATGAATTTTGCAGGTCTAACGGTTCCAGCAGATGTCATCATCATTGGAACCATTTTTGCGAGGTATTGTGATCCCATTAGAGCCGCTCTATAGCCTGATAAATTATCTTGACTAGAATTAACATCCATAGACTGTCCTTTCGATAGTCTTCTTGGTATTAATTCGAGAGAGAGTAAAGTTATTCCAGCATCAATTATTTCTTTTGTTTCTTTCAATTTCCTAAAAGGATCAGCCATACAAGCTAATAGTTGTCCTTTTTTCATCATTTTAATATCAGGAATATCAATTGAGGTAACTAATTCTGAACTCATAACATCTTTTAAGTTTGATATTTTAGCTCCTTTCTTTTCATATTCAGAATCTGAGTATCCTGAATTCTCTCCTGCACCATTTTCAATTACAACATCAAAGCCTAATTTAGCTAATTTAGGTATTGAAACAGGGACTAGAGCAACACGAGTTTCGTTCTTATTTTTTTCTTTTGGTATCCCTATACGCATCATTTCCACCACTAATTTGTGTTCCGACTAAAACGGCCTAACAGAGCAGCTTACAAACAGACTCATAAAAGTTTTCCTATTACTTTCCGATTTCACGAGCTATTACTAATCTTTGAACTTCTTGTGTTCCCTCGTAAATTTGTGTTATTTTAGCATCTCTGAAGAATCTTTCAACAGGAAATTCAGTAGTATAACCGTAACCACCCAATATCTGAACAGCTTTTTCAGAGACCCACATTGCAGTATCACCAGCATTCAATTTAGCAAATGAGGCCTCCAAAGTATGTCTGTCTCCTCCATGTTTGTAATGTCTTTCTTTTGCCCATGCAGCTTTGTAGACTTGGAGTCTTGCAGCATCTATTTTCATAGCCATATCTGCTAGGTAATTGCTAATTGATTGGTGTTGAGCTATAGGTTTTCCAAAAGTTTCTCTCTCTTTTGAATATTTGAGTGCGGATTCGTAAGCACCTTGTGCAATTCCCAATGCTTGAGCAGCAATCCCAATACGCGAATTATCTAGAGCATTCATCGCAATTCCAAAACCATTTCCTACTTCTCCGAGTACATTTTCTTTTGGAACCTTGCAATTATCAAGAATTAGTGTGCATGTATCGCTTGAACGAATACCCAACTTATCTTCTTTTTTACCTACTTTAAAACCATCAAATCCTTTTTCAACAACAAAACAAGTTACTCCACCGTGTTTCTTCTTTCCATAATCAGGGTGATCAGTTACTTTAGCAAAGATTACGAAGAGATCTGCTGTAGTCCCATTTGTGACCCACATTTTCTCTCCATTTAGGGTAAAATAATCGCCATCATCACTTGCTTTTGCAACCATTGCGGCAGCATCAGTTCCTGAACCGGCTTCACTAAGTGAATATGCGCCTAAATATTCTCCTGACGCAAGTTTCGGCAGATATCTCTTTTTCTGCTCATCATTTCCATTTAAAACAAGGGTCATGGAGCATAGCCCAACATGAACAGCGACCATAACACCTAGCGAAGGATCAACCCGTGATAATTCTTCAATAACTATGGCTTCCGAAACATCGTCTAATTTTTGTCCTCCATAATTTTCTGGAATTGTCATTCCTGCAACTCCCAATTCAGCAAATTGTTTGAATTCTTCGGTAGGTGGTTTTTGTTCCTTATCCCTTTGGTGACAGGTAGGTCCTGCTACAGTCTCAGCAAAATCACGGACCATATCTCTAATCATTGTTTGGTCTTCAGTTTCCGAAAAGTCCATTTCAATCTCCCATAAGCTTGATTATTGCCTCAGCAGGTTCCCCACCACATTCTTCAAGTGCATCTTTTGCTTTTTCTTTTGAAACACCTGCTTGTGACGCAACCAAATCGATATCTTCGTCAGGAATACTTGATGTTTCTTCACCGTCATCAAGTCCTCTTTCTTGTGGCTCTCCAACAATTTGGTATGATTGTTGCCCCATCATATTCATAGAACTTACTGATGGATTATTGAAGTAAATTTCTTTGTCCTTTGTTCTTATTATAACTTCTGTAGCATCAATCTCTTCCGTAGAATTTTGTAATTGTTTCTGCAACTTCTTCATCATTCGGGGATTCATGCGCCCCATTCCTGGCATCATATTTCTACTATCCCATACTCCTCTAAAAGAATTTATGTCATACGATATCTTAGTATAACTGCAATATCTCCTAATCCGCTTAGCATCTCACCGCCATGATGGTGAGATGATATTTCTATTATATTTGTTCTATTCCGTTCTGCCAACTTAAGCAATTTTCTTCCTTCATCTGTTCGAGTTTTTTCAGACAGAATAAGCATTTCTTCTGCGGCCCCAGATTCTATAGCATTTTTCACTTCTTTTTTACCATAAGTTCCCATATCTTTTGCTATTGCCTCTTTTAATTTTTCTACAGCAGTCATTTCTTCTTGTATCTTGATTTGAGCTACGGCTTTAGGCAATGTCCCTCTGCTAATTGCTTCATGAATGCCAGCCATTCCACCTTGTCCTGAGTTTTCAATTACACATCCTGAGAAAATATCTGGAGCCTCATTCCTACCAACATCAACAAAATCTTCCTTGAGGAACCCTGGACCTACTATAACCATAATTGCACCTTTTATGTGAACATCCACTAACTGTTTAACAGTTCTAATGTAAAAATCTTTTAGCTCTTCTCCACCAGTTGACTTTCCACTTCCAGCTCTGTTAAGAGTCTTTAGTTCTCTGATTCCATATGTTCTTAATTCTGCTATAACTATACTATCACTTTCAATGGCAACAGCTACGGCCGTGACTACTGGTTCTCTCGCTTCTTTCAATCTTTTTATATGATGGTTTAACCAATTAGATTTTCCGATATCAAAATCATTTCCAGGTTCAAGAATTAAGGTGTGGTGTGAACCTTGGTCCCTTTCACCTACTGCAATAACACCGTGGCACCTTAATCTTTGACCAAAAGATTGGTATTCTACATTTTTGACTTCAATGGTCAATTTCATCTTTTGCTTTTTCCCTCTCTCTTTACGAATTCGATCAGATTGAGTAGCTTCTCTTCTTTCAGTAAGCGCTCTAATCATGTCTCCTTCATCAAGTAACAAATTCAGATGATATAGATCGTCTTCGTGTTCTAATTTTATGTGATAGACATTACTATCACGTTTCTTTACTTTCAAGTGACCTCACTTGTATACTGTAATATCTAAGTTTTTTGCTAACTCTTTGTAACGATTTCGGATAGTTACTTCAGTTACGCCTACTGTATCTGCGATTGTCTTTTGAGTTTTTCTTTGGTCATAAACTACAGATGCTATGTAAATTGCAGCAGCAGCTACTCCGGTGGGCCCCCTTCCTGATGTAAGTTCAGCTTCAATGGCCTGATTGAGAATATTTATTGCAGCACTTTCAACATAACCTGGCAATTCTAGTTCTCTACAAAATCTGACAATATAAACAGAGGGTGAGGCAGGTTGTAAATTGAGTTTTAATTCCCTTGAAATATATCTGTAGGTTCTTCCAACTTCTTTTTTGGAAGCGCGCGATGCTTCAGTTATTTCAGTTAGCGTTCTTGGGACTTCACATCTTCTACAAGCTCCATACAAAGCCGCAGCTGCAACACCTTCTACAGATCGCCCTCTTACTAGATTATCTTGAACAGCTCTTCGGTAAAGCATGGCGGCTTCTTCTCTTACTTGTCTATGCAATCCGATTTTAGATGCAAGGCGATTAAGTTCGTTAAGTGCCTGAGCTAAATTTCTGTCCGCTGAATTCGATGCTCTTGTACGGTTTTGCCATTTCCTCATACGGTAAACTTGTGAACGATTTTTGGTTGGTACGTTATTTCCATATATGTCACGGCCCCCCCATCCAATATCTGTTGAAAGTCCTTTATCGTGGACCATTACAGTCATCGGAGCACCACCTCTTGCTCTCCTTTCATTTTGTTCTGAATCAAAGGCCCTCCATTCAGGTCCTTGGTCGATTACTTGGTCATCAACAACTAGCCCACAATTGCTGCAAGTTATTTCTCCGCGCTTGTAATCTCGAACAATATGTTCGGACTTACATTCTGAACATTCAGTCAACTCTTCAACTTCTACTTCAGTATTTTTTTCGGAGTTAATCATAGGGCTTTAACAGCATGAGATTTAGGCATTATAAGCCTTGGGCCGAAGGCTTTAAATTTAACAAAAGTAAACAAGGTGGGACACGTTTTTTTTGAGCAAGTTATTTATCATACCGGCACGGCCTACCTAATTAATGACGCGGGTAAGGGATCCTATTCATGACTACATCGATTTGAGTTCGGTGGAAGTTAAATTAGTAGACACTCCAGCCTACCAGAGATTACGTTGGATTAAGCAAATGGGCCCAGTTAACTTAGTATATCCCGGAGCAAACCATACTAGGCATGAACATTGTATGGGAACCTGCCATGTAGTTGGTAAAATGGCCGATTCAGCAGGTCTTGAATCAGACGATAGACAATTGGCATCAGTAGCAGGATTATTGCACGACCTAGGTCACACTGCATTTTCACATTTAGGTGATGAGATAGAGAGTATAGAAGATCACGTTATTAGGACTACAAAAATAATTGAGGAGACTGAAATCACTGATATTTTATCAGAAGAAGGCATTGATTCCAAAGAAGTCAATCAAATAATTTTGGGAGAACATAGATTGGGGCCATTAGTATCTGGTGATTTAGACGGAGATCGTTTAGATTATTTAGTTCGAGATGCGCATTATACAGGCGTTAGTACTGGCGTTGATATGGGGCGCTTGATAGCCACAATGTCCATGTCAGATTCTGATATAGTTATCAAAGAAAGTGGTCTTCCGGCCGTTGAAGCTCTTCTTACAGCCCGTTCGGCTATGTACCCTACGGTTTACTTCCATCCTTTTGCGAGAGCAGCAGAATTGATGTTAGCTAGAGCGACTAATCATGCAATATCCACAAATAAAATTACAAAAGAAGATTTCACTAAGTTTACAGACCATAAGCTTCTTTCAGAATTGGAAAAGGCAGGCGGTCTTTCGAGGGAAATTGGAAATAATTTTGAAAATCGAAATATAGTAAAGAGAGCACTTAGTTTAACCAAAGAACAAGTTGAAAGTTCAGGGCTAGAAAAATCTAAAAGAGGTCAATACGAAGCAGACATAGCATCAAAATTAGATATATCACCGTCCGAAATATATGTTGATATTCCTCCTTTTTCGGTTGTTGCCGGACTTAAAGCCAAAATTCTCAAAAACGATGGAAATATTGATTTTGCACGCAATCTTTCTAGGCTTGTATTGAGTTTGTATGAAGCACAATTTGATCATTGGAGATGTAGAGTTTATTCTCCTCCTAATATTAGGAAAGAAGTTGCTTCAGCATCACAATCAGTTCTTGGTGTATAGATGACAGAAACTATGAAGAAGTTTGTAGAAAAGCTAGGTTGGAAAATTAGCAACTATTCTTGGGATGGCAATGCACATTTGTATTATGTTGAAGAACCTGACAATTTAGAAATTAAGTTTGAAGAGCTCCGTTTGGCCTTCAAAAAAGTGAGTCATTTAGGAAATGAAAAGATTTTTCCGATGCTGAAACGAGCTGGCGATGACCTAATTTTAGTTCTCATTCCTCAACCATCTTTTGATTATGTACAAAGTAAAACGAATTTGTATTTACTTATTGCAACTATATTTTCCACAACATGGGCTGGAGCTAGCTGGTGGTCTTCATATTCAGACGCTACTGTTGATGAAAGTAGTATCATTTTTTATTGGTTACGTCTTCTCATAACTCCCGATCTTTTACTAATGGGATTTTTGACTTACTCTTTACCATTAATGGCTATACTTGGGACGCACGAGATGGGCCATTATTATTATGCTAAGAAACATAATCTGGATGCTTCGTTGCCGTTCTTCCTCCCCATGCCACCTTTTTTGTTCATGCTTGGGACTATGGGGGCTTTCATATCAATAAGAGAACCTATACCAAATCGGAAGGCTTTACTAGATGTAGGAGCTAGTGGCCCTATTGCAGGTTTGTTTATTGCAATTCCTGTAACACTTCTTGGTTTCTGGTTAACAGAACACAATGCTGTTCCTCCCCCAATTGATTCGGGGTCATCAATGTATCTTGGTTCTTCACTTTTTTGGGAATTTATGTACATACAATTTAGCACATTTCTAACTCCCTCCGGAGATTATCTTTCACATCCTGTTGTTTTGGCAGGATGGGCTGGTTTTTTTGTTACAGCATTGAATTTGATGCCCGCAGGTCAATTGGATGGAGGTCACATTGCAAGGTCTGTACTTGGCCCTAAATCAAATGGAATATCTCTCGCAGTCATAATGTTTTTAGTTTTCATGGCCTTTTATGGTATTCCCGGTTTTGCACCACCATATATGGGATGGGCAGTTTTTGCTGTTTTAATCTTCTTCCTAGGAACTTCACATCCGCCACCTTCTGAAGAGATATCAAAGCTTGGTAAGTCTCGAATAGGTGTAGGAATTCTTACAGGTCTGATTTTAGTTCTTACCTTTATTCCTTCTCCTCTGGTTTTTGGAGAATCAGAGTTTAGTATAGATATAACAGAAGATGCGAATCATTTCGTCCCTGTTTTAGGTGAATCTAATAGTACGTCTTTGGTTGTTTTGAACAATGGTAAGTTTGATGGTTGGGATAATATTACATTAAATTTAGATAAAGTGGAAAATTATACTTTAACATTAGAGGTTGAATATGTTAATGTTAGTGAGTCTAACAAACAATTTAATTCTTCATCAGTGGATTTTAGCAGATATGTTCATTGGGATGAATCTGGAGAAAATCTAACCATAAATCTTACATCTAAATCTTATGCTAATCTGACTCTTACTATAACACCACTAGAGGAACCTAAAGTTGGCGAAATTAGTTTTGATTTAAGATTTACAAGTAGAACCGAACGTGTTTATACAAGAACCTTTGTTTTAGTAACAGAGGCACAAAGTTAATGGAAGTCTTTGAGGGCAAAGCATGGATTCCGGGACAAGGTCTGATTGATACTTGTATAGGTGTTGAAGATGGCAAGATTGCTGCTGTTAAAAAAGTTCTAAAGGGAGACAAACACATAGCAGTAGAGGGTGTTATTCTACCAAGTGCATTAGATATGCATGTTCATTTTAGAGATCCAGGATATCCTAACAAAGAAGATTGGAAAAGTGGTTCAGAATCTGCAGCATGTGGAGGTGTTACAGCCGTTGTTGATATGCCGAATACTAATCCTTTTACATCAGATGTAGAGACTTTCAACGAAAAGGTTTCTATAGCTTCATCTAAATCAGTTGTGGATTTTGGTATAGGTGTAAACGTAGAAGAAGGTTTAATCAATAAATCTTGGTTTGATACAATTCCTTCCGCTTTCTGGAAGCTTTATCCTTATGGAATAAGCTCTGAACAGTATTTTTCATACGCTAAAGAGGTTTTGGAAAAAACGAAGAAACCATTAGTTATTCATTGTGAACATCCAGATCATATGCATAATGAACCACTGACTAAACTATCCGATCACACACAAAATAGACTTGTAGCTGAGCCAGAGTGTTTAGCTTCTATGCCCTCTTCACCATATTTGCATGTTGCTCATTTGTCAACTCTTGAAGGATTAAATCAGATGCCTGAATTAGCAACTTCAGAGGTTTGTCCACACCATTTACTTTTGAATCTAGATAATTGCAACTCTCTTGATTGTAAAGTTGATCCACCATTAAGAACTACAGTAGATAATTCCGGATTATATGATGCATTTAGAAAAGGAAAAATACCCATCCTTTCAAGCGACCATGCACCACATACAATCGAGGAGAAAAAATCCGATAATCCACCTTCAGGTCTACCAGGTGTTGAAACAATGGTTCCACTTATGTTAAATGAAGTTTCAGAAGGACGTCTTGAATTAGGACGTTTAGTAAATGCAATGTCGGAAGCACCAGCCACAAGGCTTGGCTTAAATCGAGGAAAAATTTCAGAAGGATTACCTGCAGATTTAATTGTGGTTAATATGAAGGATTCTAAACCTATTGATTTAGATAGACTACATTCTAAATCCAATTGGACACCTTTTCAAGGTTGGTCTGCGATTTTCCCATCTCAAGTTTATAGAAGAGGCGAATTGATTGCTGAGAAAGGAGAAATTAAGCATGAGGGAGGGGGACAAAATCTTTTTTAGTTGCGCGTATTTTTACAACGAAACTTTAATACTGTAACGAATCCAGTACATAACAATGAGATACATTTGGCAGACTTTTGTTCTTATCGCCCTCGGTTTTCTGATTATTTCGATTCCTTCAGAGGCAGGAAGCAATGAGTTTGCAGATGTAGAGTTTTTTCTATCAAGAGATTGTATAGGTGAAAATTGTAATCTTGCTATAGAAGAACCAACGAGTAGCAGACCAAAATACTGGGTAGCACAAAATGACCCTCCAGTCCAAAGTGAGTATTATCCTTTGGCAACTTGGGAAATGAACATGGGCGGACCTCTTGAATTAGGAGATTCTTATAGTTACGTAATTTGGGTTGAATCCACAAATGTTCAAGAGATTAATTTTCGAACAACACTGTTCATAACATGGATTGATAATTCTGTTGATCCTGCTAAAACGCGAATGTCCAATATATCTGTAGATGAAGTTGGTAAAACAGCACCATTTGGGCAGATTCTAAGTGAAAATTATACAGTTGAGCTAGAAGGTTCCACCCTTGATAAGAGTGATTTTCCAAATGGTGTTCCAGCTTATACTACCTTTGGGATGAAGTTAGAAACTAGTATACGCTGGGCTCCAGATACAGACAATAATACTGCTTGGATTAAGTCAGACACTCCCGATTTCGACTCTTCATTGATAATAAATTTCAGACATGTTGATATTGTAGATGATTATCTAGGCTATTTTGATAATAATCGCGTAGATGAAATGAATGAAGACTCTTTGTTCATAAAGGTAAACGTAACTAATGCACTTGGAGCTGACAATTTAGATACAACCAGTGCTTCTATTGAAATCACAGGTGTATCTGGTGGTGGAACATTCAAAAATTCGGTTATAGTTAAAGAAAAACACACATATGCTATGTACATTCAGGGTACTTGGTGGTACCAAGAAGACCAAAATGTAGTAACAGGTAGTTATACTATTGAATTTTCTGTTAAGGACAGTTATGGCAATAAATGGACCTCTAGCTTAAATTATGATCTCATCGTTGATGAGTATGGTTTAGATATAGAATTTGAGGAGGGCTATAGTAAGAATGGACAACTTCCTAAAGGGGGGAAAGTAGATTATGAATTTTTAGTTCTTAATCAGGGCAATACTAGGGATATCTTCACAATTGAGATTGACGATTCTGATTTGCCATCTAATTGGGAAGCATCGCTCACTTCTCAATCAGAGCTTGACATCCCAGCAGGTCTGTACAGCTATGTACAAGTCAGAGTTGAAGCACCCGTTTCTGCACCTGGCGGCAGTAAAGAGAAAGTCACAGTCATTATCACATCCTCAGGAAATACCAATATAAATCAAGAAGTTCGTTTAGAAACTACCGTTCGAACCTATGGAGTCACTTTTCTTTCTCCACCAGATGAAATAATAATTGATCCTGACGAATTGGATATTGATGGATACTATACTTTTAGTATTAATATTAGAAACACAGGCAGTGACAAAGATACGTACAAAGTAGATGCTACGACAGCAAGAAGTGACTGGACAATTCGTGTTGAAATAGAGGGTAATGAGGTATCTTCAATTACTGTAGAGAAATCTGCATCTGTGAAAATTGACATTGTTTTGAGGCCAGTAAATTATGACGATACATTGGGTGAGGAAGTTAGTTTTGTTTTGACAGCAGATTCAATTTCTCCAGGTGATGGTTCAGCAACGTTGTCATCTGCAATAATCATGGATATTCCTCTCGATAAAATAACAGATCTTTCAGTTAATTTAGATAATGTATTAGTTAATGGGAAGCCAATTTCCTTATTGACTGAATCTGATTTAACTTCAGCAGACCCTATTCAGATTCAATTGACAGTTTACAATAATGGCGGGAAAAGTACAGGTTCATTTGGCATAAAATTGTATGAAGGTTCTAGAGTGATTGATGAATATACTGTAACTCAAGGAATTGGAGGTTTTGGTAATGAGCCTGTAATTTTAACTTGGGATAATCCCTCTGCAGGATCTAAGACATTGAAAATATATGTTGATTTTGAACAACAAGTCGCTGAGTCTAATAGTAATAGGTTTGACAATTCACTAACTTTACCATTGGTGGTTGGTGAAAAAACATCAGGTGGCGGTGGTAGTAGCAACGAAGAACCTCTTCTTTATGGCCCTAGTTATTTACTAACATCTATTGTGCTAGTAATATTTACTCTAATAAATCGAAAGAGGAATTAATCTAATCCTCGTATACCTCAAGAAATTCTCCGCAAAAAGGGCATGCTTTCCATTCTGTTTTTACAGGTTTTTTGCATTTTGCACAAAACTCTTGCTCATCAGAAATAGACTTTATTTGTCCACTCATGCTATCAAAATTCTGATTTGCTAATGGTACATTTTGGTCTTGTTCTTCAGCAGGTACAGCATCTTCATCTTCAAATCCACTCAATTCTTCAGTCCCCTCCTGTCTCAGTAATTGGTTTAGAATATCATGCTCATTATCAATAATTTCTCCTTTTAATTGCCTATTACTCCCATCTAAATTTTCAGGTTCATCTATGTCTATTTCATAATCGTCATCTAAAGGTATTAGTTTAGGTAGGATTCTAAATTTCTTTCTTACTTCTCTGCCTCTTTGCGTCTTTGTTAGAATAAAATACAATAACACTAGGGCTACTACTAATATCAGAATAACATCTTGAATCGTCAAATTTTCTATTTGGTTCTTAATATCTTCGAGTATCTCATCAATACCAGTCACATTGAATTTAAGATAGCAATATATTTATGACTTGTCACTGACAAGATTTTATATCAAGCTTTTTTTAGAGAGGAATACTCTAGAGTCTGATTAACCCTAGTTTTAACGTAGCGGGGTGGGGTAGCTAGGAAATCCCGTCGGGCTCATAACCCGGAGATCGATGGTTCAAATCCATCCCCCGCTACCATTTTTATTAACAAAGCTTTCTGGCACTAAGTTGCGTAGAATCTTTGAGCATACAGCTGATGCAGGAATTGAGGCCGAGGCTGAAACCTTGTCTGGAGCATTTCATGAAATTAGTTTGGCCTTCACGGAAATTATTACAGGGGGTAAATTACCAGATAATAAAGAGTCATTCGAGTTTCATTTAGAATCTGCAGATTTGGATTCATTACTTGTAAATTACATGTCACATCTGATTTTTCTTTTTGATACTGAGAATTTTCTAGTCTCTGCCATTAAGATTGATATAAAAATAGGCGATTGTAATATAATTCATGGGAAATTATATGGTGATTTATATGATGAAAATAAGCATGGCTATGGAGTTGAAGTCAAAGCAGTTTCCTATCACATGTTAGAAATTACAGTCGGCCCTCCGTCCAGAATTGTAGTTGTTTTAGACCTTTAGAAAGGTCTAAATCTATACATGCTCCTCATAGATTATGGTTTGGAATGCTATTGCATATAATCTTGGTAAAAGAGTAAAGCCAATTTGGGATTCCAAAGGCCTCAGTTTTCTAACATCAGATACCAATTTGTCGATTCCTGAAACATCAGGTCCACAATTAATATGGGATATGGGGGGTATAATTCGCAATAGACCCAATCCCTTTTCTTTGTCTTTTAGTCCCGAAACAGAAACATATGTTGATTTTGGTTTGATATGGGGTGAGGACATCATTGATTTAATTATGGCTGATAAAGGTAAAGTTATTCTTCCTTTAAGAAATTTGCAAGGATTTGATGAATTGGATGCAGCCCTAGCCTATGCTGAAGATGTAACTATTGGAATTGATTGGTCTAACACAGTAGAGTCTAAAAATCATGACTTCTCAATAGATATTGTTACGCTATTGCAGAAACTTCATCAAAGGGGTCAAACCGATATTTTGATTTATAGTCTTTTAGGAGAATATCCCTATATCCCGGCAGGAACTGCAATTAATCTAAATATTAATTTAGCCTATTTATCTGAATCTAAGCCCCCTCCACAATGGGCCAAAGGAGTTTTCGTTTTCGAATAGTTTCTATGTTACATATCGGGATTGATGATACTGATTCAGTAAAGGGAGGTTGTACAACTTGGTTAGGGACCGAAATAATTAGTGAACTATCTGAATTCGACCTTATTGGTCATCCTAGATTAGTTAGGTTGAATCCAAATGTTCCTTGGAAGACTAGAGGGAATGGGGCTGTAGCCTTTTCTTTTGGCAAAGGAATTGGCCCTAAACAAAAAATTGGCGCGTTTCAAAATTTAGAAATATTTGCTTTTGAAAAAGGACAAGACATTAAGTACGACAAAAATCACATTCTTGAAAGGATCTCAAATTTGGTTTCAGAACATTCCCATCCAGATTCTCAACCAGGTGTAGTTATTTCTGATTCATTTCTTCCTGAAGGTTTGTATTGGCAAGGTGTGACAGGTATAGTATCTGAAGAAATACTGTCAGATGCTATTGTAGGTGCTTCCACTTTTGGTCTAAGAGGTTCTAGAGGTATTTGTGGGGCGGCGTGCTCTTTAGCTTGGTCAGGCAACATAAATAATATGAATAAGATACCTCATACATGGGAACTTATTGGATATAGAGATAAGGATAAATGGGGTACAAATAGAGATATTTCCACTATTACAGTTCAAAATATCTCAAATTTAGAGGGTGTCTTTTCTTGTAACGATTCAGATGGAAAAGTTGCTATGGTACCCAATTCACCTTGTCCTGTTTTATGGGGGTTTAGAGGAACTAAAGCAGAAACTTTGATTGATAATTTTCAGAATTTAGGGCCAGAAAAACCATATCGTTGGCTTTTATACAAAACAAATCAAGCAACAGATGATCATCTTTGTTTCAAAGAAACTTCTGATATCAAAGATGGTGATTGTATATGGTTAGAGGTTTCAGTTTATTCAAAACCAACGACGATTAAAGGGGGCCACCGTTTCTTTATGGTAGACGGCCAAAATAATCAACCCATAAAATGTGCAGCATTTGAACCTACTAAGAATTTTAGGCATATCATTGATGAATTGGAGGTTGGCGATTCTTTAATTATTTGCGGGAGTGTAAAAAACGGAACAGTCAATTTGGAAAAAATAAAGATTGTTGAATTGGTTCCTCGTTTTTCAAAACCTAGTAATCCAGTTTGCAAATGTGGTCAAAGAACACATTCTTCCGGTAAAGATTCTTACTATCGTTGTAATGCCTGTGGTGAAAAGTATGATAGACCTCCTCTAATTGAAATTAAATCGAGTTTAGAGTTAAAATGGTATGAACCTCCCGCTTCAGCTCGAAGGCATCTTTCTACACCCATTTCTTTAATGGGTTAACAAATTAAGGGGTCCTATTATCAAAACTTAATAGATGATTAATACTAACGATTCCCGATTGCCCTATTTGGCCCTAATAGTTTGTATGTTTGCTATTTCTACCTCTGCAATCTTAATACGTTGGACATCAGATGAGACGGAACCATTAGTTATT
>CAZOEZ010000014.1:0-26242 GCA_964578995.1 uncultured archaeon | reverse complement strand
TAATAATAATCGTGACAACACAGACTGGAATGGATTTAACGCATTATCTACAATTGTTGCAAGAACTCTTGGAAATAATATAGAAGCCCAAGTTCCTTTGTTTGACCTTGGTGCTACTTTAGATGATGAAATGAAAGTCGTCTGGCAGTCAACTGACAATTTAGAAAGTGTGGATTTGGCCAATACTATTGTCAGCCTAAAAGAAAATAGTTTTTCAATGACAGAAGCCATAAATGAATTAGTGAATGATTCTAATGCCGTTAATGAAGGTGAAGGTATAGTTATAGACGGATACTTTGGAGACTGGAATAATGTTGAAAAACAATTCAATATTATGTCTGCTGCAGAATCTGAACATGTTGACTTACAAAACTATGCAGCCATAGAACAGAATGATGATTCCTTCATGTATCTAAGTGTGAATGGAAATATATTGAATGGAATCTCAGTTCCTGCATATAGTGCTAAATCCATGCCTGATGTGAAAACTGGTTCGACTGGATCTGAGGAACCTGTCAATGGCGTTTCTAACCAACAAAATAATCCACTACCTGTATTGAGTAGTGAAGATACTATCTATGTTTTGATTGATACTGACAACAACTACCTGACTGGATATGCCTCAATTGGAATGGATATCGGAGCAGAACAAATGGTAGAGATTAAAGGCCATTATGGAATTATAACATTGAGAGTTATCAAGGAATGGACTGGAACCAATCAAGATGATTGGGAATGGACTAATGGTGAATTGATTGATGCTGCTGCAAGTGGTAGTGAATTAGAATTAGAAGTCATTGAAGGTGACTATTGGATTCACATTGTTGGATGGAATGGAGACGATGACGCCTCAAAATCTTTCACAATTACGAATGATGGAGGAAGATATGTTGAACAGGCAAATAAGCTTGCTTTCTATTACCGATTTAACGGTGATTTGACTGATTCAGGTGGAGATGGCAGAACTTTAACGAATTCTGGAGCAACAACCAGTGAAACTGGAAAGATGGGTAATGGTCTAACGCTCGATGGGTCCAGTTATGTGTACAATACAGATGAAACTGATATGCTAGATGGTACGGACCATATGCGTGAGAGAGATTGGTCCTTCGAAACTTGGGTGAAAGCATCTGACAGTGAGGCCACACAGCCTATTTTCTTTGTAGGTGATGGTGATGGTGACGAAGGAGATGACGAATTCCAAATAGGTATACGAAATTTGAATATTGAATTGTGTTTTAACGATTGCTCAGGAGCAAGCGATGAAAAAGCATATTACAGCGGACATACGCTATCGGAAGATACATGGACGCATATAGCTGTTGTATGGGATGAAGATGAAGTAGGACATGAAGTGTACATAGATGGTCTTAGGATAACTACTCAAGATGACACCTCGCTGATCTGGAATAGCCACTCTTCTTTCCCAACTGCAGGAAATACCGAATATTATCTTGGAAAAGGTGACCTAGCAGGAAGCAGTAATGGTGTAGAGAACTTTGATGGAATGCTTGATGATGCTCGCTTTACTACTTATGCACGTGGTGCATTTGCTGGAGGATTGATGTTTAGTGAAGTAATTCCCGGTAGTGATACTATAAGGGTCTATAATGCAGGTTCAAGCACGATGACGCTCACTGGTATTGAAGTTTATAATGGAGGGATAAGATGTGCACAACTTTCAGGACCTTTAGCTGCTGGAAGTGAAAGTACGGCAATTAGTTGTAATGTAAATGCAGATGACGGTATCTATATGGTAGATGCAGATGGAGATAATAGTGGTAGTTCAGATATTGGATTTGCTGAAGATGACAAGGCATGGGTAATAGATGGCGTGTGCTGGAACGATGGAAGCGGCACTGATCCCCAATGTAATGGTTTCGGCGATCCTATGATTGCAGCTGGTGTCTGGGGCAAGGATACTTATGTAAACGATATTGGAAGCGGAATTGAACTCATTTCTAATGGAAATAATGATGAAGCTTTTGATGATTGGAAAGCTATCCCTGAATTCTCAACTTTAATGATGCCAATAGCTTCCGTATTGATGATAATTGGATATAATTACAGAAAAAGAAATAATTTAGAAGCTTAAACTACTAAATTCGGCGCCACTTAGTTCCATCAGGAGTATCCTGAATCTCGATTCCCATACTGTGTAGTTTATCTCTTATTGAATCTGATTTAGACCAATCCTTGGCTTCACGTGCTAAATTTCTTTCGGATATCAAACCTTCAATTTCATCTTCCATAGTTTCCCCTATAATTTCAGAACTAAATAACCCCAGAATATTATGCCCATAAGTTTCAAAAGTATCAACTAAGCTCTTTCGTAAATCTGAATCGAGATTAGATACAGTATAATTATTAGAAATTCTGGCTAATTGAAATAATTCAGCTATTCCTTCGCGCGTATTAAAATCATCATTCATAGCTGAAACGAAATTTTTGCGACAAGAATCAATAGCCTTGCTTAAATCAGAAGGGTTTTCTTTACCACTAGAGTTAGTATCTCTTAAACGATTGTAAGTACCTTCAAGACGCCTGTAAGCAGACATCGATTCTTTCAAATTTTTATCGCTAAAATCAATAGGCGACCTATAATGTCCATTAAGCAAATAGAATCTCAAGATTGGAGCGCTATATTCTTTCATAATGTCTCTTACTAAGAAAAAATTGTCTAATGATTTTGACATCTTTTCCTTATTTATTGTAAGATGACCTGAATGCACCCAATAATTAGCCATTGGAGAATGGCCCGTATGATATTCCGACTGCAAAATTTCGGATTCATGATGAGGAAATCTAAGATCGATTCCACCTGCATGAATATCAAAATTCTTTCCTAAATGGCTTAATGACATCGCTGAACATTCAATATGCCAACCAGGTCTTCCTATTCCCCACGGACTATCCCATGTAGGTTCATCTGGTTTAGCTCCCTTCCATAAAACGAAATCAGAAGGGTGCCTTTTACGGTCATCAACTGCGACTCGAGCACCAGCCTCCATGTCTTCAATCTTTTGTCCAGTCAAAGTTCCAAAACTTTCTGATGCAGACATCAAATCAAAATAAACATCTGAAGCAAGTGCCCCAGAAGCAGGTTCAACAACATATGCGTGGTCCTTGTCTATCAAATCAGATATAATTTCTATCATTTCTTTAATGAAATCTGTTGCCTTAGGTGTATGTGTAGGAGGTCTAACCTGTAAACTTTCGAGGTCCTCTGTTGTTCTATCAATATACTTATTCGCTAAATCTTTAGCTGGCACATTGTCCTCATTAGCTTTTTGGATAATTTTGTCATCTATATCTGTATGATTCTGGACAAAATTGACTTCATAGCCTAAGTATTCTAACCATCTACGGATTACGTCAAACGCAATATAAGTTCTAGCATGACCTAAATGCATATCATTATAGACTGTTAAACCGCAAACATACATTCCTACCTTATTAGGTTCAATCGGACGGAAATCTTCTACACTGCGAGTTGCGGTATTGTAAAGTCTAAGCACATGTTTACAAGGACAGGAGATTAAAACCATCTCGCCCTAATGTCTTAATGCCTGAATTACCTGAAGTTGATTCGTATAGAACAGGATTAGCTAAAACTATGAAGGGGTGGAAAATTAAAGGAGGAAATGCCATTTGGCCTAGAGCATCTGACTCTAATTTTGAAGATATTAAGAATCAAAATATAGTGGAATTTAGTCGGAGAGGGAAATATTTGATAATTGACTTAGATAAGCACCACATAATTATTCATTTGAGAATGACTGGAAGAATTGATATTGCAAAGGGTGACACACCAAAATATACTACTGTTGAGATTTATTTCGAAAATGGAGAGAAAATGTGTCTTGTAGACTATAGAAAATTTGGAAGAGTTTGGATTACTGAAAATACTGAAGATATTGTAGGTCATTTAGGAATTGAACCGTTAGGAAGAGAATTTACTGCAAAAAAATTGGGAGAAATGCTAGGAAATAGATCTGGAAGGATGAAACCTTTGTTATTGAATCAACAATTTATAGCAGGTATTGGAAATTATTTGGCAGATGAGATTCTATTTAGAGCGTCGATACATCCATTGAGAACAGCCGATACGCTCGAAAAAAAAGAAATCCAATATTTGCATAGAACAATAAGACATATCATAAGAAAATCAATAAATTATGGAGGAACTACCTTCTTGACTTTTCGAGGGCCTGAAGGTAAAAAAGGAGATTTCTGGAAAAAATTGCAGGTCTTTAGAAAAACAGGTGAACCTTGTCCACATTGTAAGAAACCAATAACTCGAATAATTGTAGGACAGCGAAGTACTCATATTTGTGAAAATAAACAAAAAATAACGAAAAAACCTGAATAATATTAAATAGAGTGGCAATTATCAGAATATCTCGAGGTCGAGAAACATGATGGCTGCTAAAAAAGTATCAAAAAAGATTGTTGTACTAGGCGATCCTGCCGTAGGAAAAACCAGTTTAATTCGTAGGTTCGTTATTAATGCGTTTGATGATAAGTATTTGACAACAATCGGAGCTAAGATTGTAAAGAAGGAAGTTCAACTTAGAACAGGAGGCGCCAAACCAGACATTGATGTTACTCTAATGATTTGGGATGTTGCCGGACAGAAAACACTTGGCAATGTTAAACAAGCTTATTATCGTGGCTCAGAAGGTGCAATGATAGTCTGTGATATAACTCGCAGAGAAACACTTCTATCAACCATAGATTGGATTAAAACATTAATGCAAGTCACGGGCGAAATACCTGTTGTTTTACTAGCCAACAAATGTGATTTGATGGATAAAGCACTTTTTGGTGAAAAAGAAATGTCTGAAGTTTCTAAAAAACTCAACGCTCCTTTCATGATGACATCTGCAAAAGATGGACGTAATGTAGGTGAAGCTTTCCAAAACATTGCAGAAAGCATGGTTGAGGGAATGTCATAGAGGGGCTGTGCCCTATGGATGACTTCTACGACACCGACGTTGGGGTTCAAACATCCGATATCTTAGTACTACCTAGTACCTTTCTTGGTACTCTCTGGACTGAATTACAAGACGTGGGGTCTGAAAAAGCTAGAAGAATTTTATTTAATTGTGGCCATACTGTAGGCAGTAGTCTGTCTGTTAACTATGTAGGAATGGGGACTGATGATTTAGACATGGTACTAAATCAAGCATGGGCTGAGGCTGGTTTAGGCCATTTATTTGTTTTAGATTCAAATAAAGAGCACATTGTTGTAAAATTAGAAAACTTGCTAGAAATCGGAATAATAGGTGCTGAAAATTATTGTGATTTCACAGCAGGATGCTTGTCGGGAGTACTAGAAGGGCTCCTACAACAACCTTATAGCGTGGTCGAAGAAATGGTAGGAGAAGAGACACGCCTCTTCAAGTTTGATAAAAAGTAGATATGGCAGCAAAGTGGCAAAAAACATTAGATGATTTACTATACAATGGTGACTTGGATGGCGCCTATAACTTGTTAGATGGAATCTTAAGAGACAACTCCGGAGACATACCTGCAAGGATAGCCTTTGGAAGAGTACAATATGAATTGGGTGATCCAGATAATGCAAGAAGTACTTTTGAAACTGTTTTGAAAAAAAGCCCCAATAATCCTGAAGCTCTCAAAGGTAGAGCTGAAGTTTGTGAACTATTAGGCGATTATGAAGAAGCCATTCGTTCATACCATATGGCTACTCAAAGTAAACCAAAAGATATAGATGGGTGGAAATCTATGGGTATTTTGCTCACAAAGTTAAAGAAATTTGGTAAAGCTGATAAATGTTGGAACGCCATTCTTAGACTTAATGGAAAGGATGCTGAAGCTTGGTACAACAAAGGTTATGCTAAAATGTTGGTCCAGAAATATGATGATGCGGCAAAATGTTTGAAGAATGCTATTAGGTTTAAAAGTGATATGAAAGAGGCTCATAATGATTTGGTCATGGTTCTTAGAAAGAAAGGTGACAATGAAGCGGCTCTAAAAGTTTGTAATCATGCACTCAAATCACACGACAATGATGATACACTCCATAGAAACAAAGGAAATATATTATATGCTTTGGATAAACCCGAAGAAGCTCTAGAATCATTTGAAAAGGCTCTAGATTTGAATCCATATGTAGTTGACACATGGGTTAACAAAGGAACTGTCCTTTGGAAGGCTATGGGGAATAGAGATGATGCTTTAGCTGCTTTTGATAAAGCATTAGAGATTAATCCAAACTTTATGGGTGCTGTTGATTCAAGAATAAGTCTTGAGGCTGAAATTAAAGCAAATAGACCGAGTTTCTTCAAAAGAATTTTTGGTGGATAGAATAGATATTTAATGGGCGCCCGTATGGGGTTGGTCCTTGCCAAATGACATACCATTAGATGAGCTTATGGAGCTATGGCGCTCCTTCTTTCAGGACTCCCGAAACCGCCCTGCTGACAAGTTCGGTAAAGAAGCTTCAGCGCCCAAATGCAGTACCTGTAAAGGTGAAGGAAAAATAAAAATATCGGATAATGGTAAACTTGAAGAAAACGAACCTGACGAAAAAATTTGTCCAAACTGCAAAGGTGAAAGAGTAGATTCAGACAATATACCTACTTACAGTGATGAAATTCAAAAAATTTCCCTAGAGTATCCTGACGGTGACAGGGCAATAAGTGTCACTTGGGAAGCTGTTGCGGATTTTAATGCAAGATTGTCTAGTAATCTTAGATGGAATCTAGATGAAGCGCTTGACGCTGCGAAAAAGGTCGTACAAGAATTCATCGCTGAAGATACAAAAAAGCGTGTCAGAGAAGAACACCGGACAAAAGTTGATTTAGATGTTGTACCCGTAGGGATTCCCGATGAATTATATGAAGTAGATATTAGTGGATTAAGAAAAGAACACCTTTATCGAACTGTAAAACTGAAAGGTTTAGTCCGTAAAGCGACCCCAGTAAGACCTAGAATGGAAATTGGACTGTTCGAATGTGAATGGGAAAGACACAAGAATTCCTACATCCAAGATTTCTTTACACTCAAAGAACCAATAAGATGCACCTCTGAAGGATGTAAATGTGCTGATTTTAAGTTAAGAGACGATCAATCTCAATTTATTGATTCGCAGAAAGTAGAGATGCAAGAATATCCTGAAGATTTGCCTCCAGGCGCACAGCCTGAAAGATTGACAGCCTATTTTGAAAGCTCTCTAGCACATAAAATTCAACCTGGTGATAGAGTAGCCATTGTAGGAATAATAAAACCAAAGTCACAATTTCAAGGAAGGAGGCAGAAAAGTGAATTTGACATTTATCTTTATGCACATAGTATAGATGAGAAGATAGGAGAAGATGAAGACGTAGAACCCTCTGCTAGTGAACTTATCGAAATCAAAGAATTATCACTCCAAGAGGACATTGCTGAGAGGATTAGGGATTCAATATCTCCCACTATTTTTGGGATGGAGTTAGAGAAAAGGGCTATTGCCCTCCAACAGTTTGGTGGTGTCAACAAAGAATTACCAGATGGAACTCGCATTAGAGGAGATATTCACATGTTAATGATGGGGGATCCGGGGTTAGCTAAATCACAATTACTTCGTTCAGCATCAAGAATTGCTCCTCGTGGAGTTATGGCAACTGGAAAATCGACTTCGGCAGCAGGTCTAACTGCAGCTGCAGTAAGGGACGAGTTTGGTGAAGGAAGATGGAGTTTGGAAGCTGGAACTCTTGTATTAGCTTCAGGAGGAATTGCATGTATTGATGAAATCGATAAGATGTCAGAAGAGGACCGCTCCTCTATGCATGAGGCTATGGAACAACAAACCATTAGCATTGCTAAAGCTGGCATAAATGCTCAACTGAAATCAAAATGTTCAGTGCTTGCTGCAGCAAACCCCCGTAGAAGTAGATTCGACATGACTATGCCTCTACCCCCACAAGTCAACATGCCTATCTCCCTTTTGAGTCGGTTTGATATATTCTTTATAATAACGGACACCCCAAATCCTGAAAGAGATAATTTACTGGCAGATCGAATTTTGGAGAGTCACAGGGCAGGAGAAGAATTAACGCCTGGAGAAGAAGTAAGCAGTGAACAACTAGCTGTTAGATCCTTAGAAGGTCCAATTAATTCAAGACTTCTGAAATTATATATTGCCTATGCAAAGAAACTTAGACCTATTATGTCATCAGAAGCCCAATACAAAATTAAAGAATATTATACAGGCCTACGCAGAAGATACCATAGCGTAGATGATCAAGACAAAACTATGCCTATTACTCCAAGACAATTGGAATCAATAATAAGATTAGCAGAAGCTGAAGCAAAAATGTATTTGTCTGAAACTGTTGATGTAAAACACGCAGATCGAGCTATTGATTTGATGAATTTATTCCTCAATGTCACACTTGGTGGTGATGTTGACTTTGCATTCTTTGGAGCCGATGCAGCTCAAAGAAGGAAAGATTCCGATCCAGGAGTTCTTTTAATTTCTATTATAAATGATGGAGGAGCAAGTGGAATGGATGAACAAGAAATATATGATAGAATGGAAAATGAGGGCGGCTATAGTAGAGAATCAGTCAAAAAAATATTGACAAAATACCGTGAAGAAGGTCGTGTTTTGAAAGACGGGTATGATAAATGGAGAAAAGGTTGAATTATAAATTATTGCAAAATTCCCCCGATTTTAAAAATCCTAAACCTGAACTAGAACAGTATTCAACTCCAGTAGATATTACCCTAGAGATGATTAAACATGCAAATTCATTAGGTCATTTGTCTGGAAAAGTAGTAGATTTAGGGTGTGGTACTGGACGATTAGCGATTGGAGTTGCAAGTTTAGGGGCTGATATTACTGGCTATGAAATTGACGAAGAAGCTCTGGAACAAGCAAAAAATTATTCAAAGAAACATGATTTGAATATAACATGGTGCAATAAGGCTATTGAAAATATAGAAGAAAAATATGATACTGTATTAATGAATCCCCCGTTTGGATCACAAAGGCCAGGTGCAGACAGAATATTTTTAGAAAAGGCGTTAGAAATATCAAACAATATCTGGTCAATTCATATGGCTGAAACAAAGAAATTTGTTGAAGAATTAGTAGAACTTAACTCAGGAAAGATTGTATCGGCATATGAATTCAATTTCCCTCTGAAAAGAACAATGCCTTTTCACACGAAGAATATTAGTCATCAGAAAGCAATCCTTTATCACATAGCTTCTCTGCGATAGATATATGAAACAACCGGGAGACAAACTAGCGAGTGCAATGGAATATATGCCAGGAAAAGGTGTTTATGAAGAAAATGGCGAATTATTTGCAGGAGTTTGTGGTGAAGTAAGTGAAGATAATGAAAACATGAAAATTAGTATTTTGCCTTCTGTTTCGGTACCTGTAGAAATTAAGGAAGGTGATACTGTTTTCGGACGAATTCAAATGACTAGAGATAGTATGGCCTCTGTAGAAATATTAAAACTTAAGGATGAAAAGAGGTCGATTGGAAATTATACCGTAGGTACTCTACATGTTGCAAAAATGTCCAGAGATTATGTATCAAATGTTAAAGATGTATACCAATCTAATGATTTAATTCAAGCTACCGTAATTAAAGCAAAACCTGCAATCGAATTGGCAACTAATTCAGATAATGATGGGGTCGTTTTTGCCAGATGTAACGTAACTCATGATGTACTAAAATTAGTAGATGGGGAATTGTGGTCAGAAGAATTAAGAAAAAGAGTTCCACGGAAGATATCCAAAATTTATGGTAAAGTTCAGGTTTAGTCTAAGCTTTATATTTTTTCTTTTAATATTACCATCAGCCTCAAGCGAAGTTGAGATAAATGCAAACGGAGAATCGGACCTTGTTTTTGTGGACGCAGGAGAACAGGTTACCTTCTCCGTAACTGAATTGGGCAATGCGACATCGGTTGAGTGGGATTTTGGAAGAGATATTGGTGGAAATGGAACACGACTCTCAAATTTATTGAATGTGACACATACAGTTCATGCTTCAGGAAGATATAATGTCACTTTTACGGCCTTCTATGAAGAGGAAAACATAGTTAAAGAATTAATTCTCATCGTTAATTATGAAGAGGAATACCAAAAAGATATTGTGAATAATGAAGCATTATTCTTTGCTATAGCCGGATCGGAACTAATAATGAGTGCTATTCTTGGATACTGGACTCAGCAAATACGTAAAGCAAAAATCTATCTTTGACGGCTACTAACGGCTACTAACAAGGTAACTGTTAACGCTAAGGCTAATGAAATCGAAGGCAAACCACTTTCTTCATCATCAGGCTCAGGTATTTTATCTTCAGGTTCTGAATCATCTATACTATTATCTACGCCAACATAAACTGTAGGTCCATACCAATCTGCAAGACCATCTTGAGGAACTCCATCAGCCCAGACAACGGTAATGTCCAATGCATATTTCCCTTCCTTTTCAAAAAGCAACGTATACTTGGTATTAGATGTCTCATGACTTTCCTGACTACTATCTGGATGATTAACAACTATTACAAATTTCTCAACATCACCTGTAGTCTCTGAGAAATCTATGTTAAAAGTTTCACCAGATTTTATATTCTTAGAACTAAAGATAGCTACAAAGTTTTTCTGCTCAATAACTTTAGATTCAAAAGTCTCGCTAACTTCAGACCACAAACCACCGTCGTCCATTGCTCTAAACGTAACTGTATATATTCCAGTCTGATTTGTAATCCAAGTAAAATTCTGATCATACGATATGATAGTTTGATTCCCTCCACTCCATCCAATTAACCATTCGAATTGGACAACTGTGCCCTCTAAATCAGTAGTACTTGAGTTAAAAACGAATGAAAAACCCTCGCCCGAAATAGTAAAATCAATAGTTGGCGGTGTATTAGCAATAATTTTGAAATTGGTTGATACTTTAGAACTCCAAACACCATTATCATCCTGTACCTCTAATTTAACTTGATAAATGCCTGTTTCATTAAATGAAGAAACCCAATTATTTGTGGACGAAACTAGCACATTATTAAACAACCAATTGTATGCTACAATATTTCCGTCAGGATCATTGGAACTAGAAGAACTAAAAGTCAATTCCGAAAATTGATAATATTCGGGAGTTAAACCTCCTAAAGAATTAGGAAAAATTGTAATTCCAGCAGAAGGTGCTTGATTAGGCGGATTCACTGTTACAAATACATGAACCCACTGTGAATAGATTCCTGCATCGTCAAAAGCTCTCACCATCACATCATATTTGTTAATCTCAGTTGTTAAATCACTAATTGAAATATTCTGTGTGTCAAATGTATACAACAAATCTCCATTTGATTTGTCTTCCCAAATTTCCCACTCATAGTCACAAACAATTTCTTCCATAGTATTATCATAACAAGTGGCTGACAAATCTAAACTCTGACCTTCCTTAATAGTAACTTGTTCTAGCCCGGAAATAGCTACAATTGGTATCGGTGGCAAAACAGATATTTCAGAAACGTCTGATGCCGAATCTCCATTAGAATTATCAGTAATAGTCAATTGTACAGCATGTGTTCCCTCTTGGAAATCTACATAATCAAATGCTTCCTGATTGCCTAAGTAAGACCAATTTGTTTCTCCAGCCCATTGTATTTCCCAATCAAAATCTAAATCAGGGTTTATATCATCGACACAAGGTTGCGGTTCAGGCTGTATTTCCTGACAAGCTTCAAAACGTGCAGATTCACCAAGATGAATAGAAGGTGGTGTAATTTCAAAATTAACTGTTATACCTCCTTCTTCATCATCTCTTCCTGCGACCGTCAATAAGACTGTAAATTCTTCTGTGATTTCACTCCATGTTCCATTGTGATCTCTAACCTGTAGAGTGATATTATGGCCACCAGTGACAAAAGATGAAGATACATCTATAAAATTAATATCAGAAGGAGATGAACCTTCATTTAAAACTCCAGAAATCGAAGAATTCCAATAAAAATAGGCTAATTCATCCTCATTACAAATATTACAATCACCATCAAATGAAATTTCTTCATCCTGTTGATTATCTACATTTTCTGGATTTACATTTACCATCAAAATCTCAGGTTCACCATTAACGTTAGAAAGAACAGCTATTGAAACTGCGAACAAAAATACAAAAATCAGTTGTATGCGCATATTACTCCTAAAAAGTTAATCTCTAGATAGCATTTAACGCTTACCTTTCCTATGAGATTCATCTATTTTCGAATCTTTATGGTGCATAGGATACATTAGTTCTCCCACTGCTGGAAAAGGTTTACCCATCTTAAGAGCTATATACTTTATCAAAAAATAACCAATTAGAACACCTAATCCGACACTAACAGGGGCTAGAAAAGGAAGCAAATTCATTCGAAATCTGGTTCAAATTCAGCTTGCAATTCAGTCATAAGTTGTGTAAGAAGTCTATCAAAACGTTTACTTTGATATTCACGAGGTCCTCCCATATCTGTCTGGACTTTTGCTATATATGTTTTGTCTTCAATTTCTAATTCTATTCGACAAATTGACTCTTCCATTATTTGGTGTCGAGTGGGGGTTATATTTAACAGTTACATCCTAAAAACGCCGAAATTAGATTCCTTTAACTCTGCATTAAGTGAAGTTGAGATGCCTAAAGCTAATATCATTCGTGTGTCTAAGGGATCTATGATACCATCGTCCCAAAGACGGGCTGTAGAATAATACGGATTTCCTTCTACTTCATATTTTTCAAGTATAGGGTCTCTTACTTTCTTAATATCTGCTTTCGTCATCTTCTTTCCCTTGCTACTTAATTGGTCTTCTTTTATTGTCTTCAGTACATCTGCAGCCTGTTCTCCACCCATAACTGAAATTCGTGCATTGGGCCACATCCAAAGTTGTCGTGGCTGATATGCACGGCCACACATCCCATAATTACCTGCACCAAATGACCCACCAATCACTACAGTAAACTTAGGAACTTTTGCATTTGATACTGCCATAACCATCTTTGCACCATCTTTTGCTATTCCACCAGACTCATAATCCTTACCTACCATAAAACCAACTATATTTTGTAAAAATACTAGTGGAGTCTTACGTTGACAGCACATTTCAATAAAGTGAGTGGCTTTGAGTGAAGACTCTGAGAAAAGAACACCATTATTGGCTATAATTCCTACTGGATAACCCATAATCTTTGCAAAACCACACACTATTGTCTTTCCATAATTTGATTTGAATTCATGAAATTTAGAACCATCAACTAATCTAGCTATAACTTCTCTGACATCATATGGCAATCTTGAATCATGCGGTATTATTTCGTAAAGTTCTTGTGTTTCATATATTGGATCTTCAGGTTCTGCAATACTCAATTTGGATTTTGGTGGTCTATTCAAATTTGAGATGATATCCCTTGCTATCTCTATAGCATGAGAATCATTAATTGCATAATGATCTGCAACTCCACTTTTCCTAGTGTGAACTTCAGCTCCACCCAAATCTTCTGAAGTAACTTCTTCACCTGTTGCCGCTTTTACTAGTGGAGGACCTCCCAAGAATATAGTTCCTTGTTCCTTTACAATAATAGTCTCATCTGACATTGCTGGAACATAAGCCCCTCCGGCAGTACAGGAACCCATTACAACTGCAATTTGTGGAATTCCTTGTGCAGACATTTGAGCCTGATTGTAAAAGATTCTGCCAAAATGTTCTCTATCTGGGAAAACTTCATCCTGCATTGGTAAAAATGCACCACCTGAATCTACCAAATAGATACATGGTAAATGATTCTCTTGCGCAATCTCCTGAGCTCTTAGATGTTTCTTTACAGTAAGTGGGTAGTATGTTCCGCCTTTGACAGTTGCATCATTAGCAATTACCATTACTTCTCTACTATGCACAACGCCAATACCTGTTACTATTCCTGCAGATGGAACTTCATCATTATACAATCCATTAGCTGCCAATGTTGATAATTCAAGAAACGGTGTATCAGAATCAATTAATTCCTCAATGCGTTCTCTAGCAAGAAGTTTACCACGCTCTTTGTGACGTTTGACCATTTCAGAACGGCCACCTTGGCTTTTATCTGCTATCCTTTGTCTTAAATCCTTGATATTCTTTTCGTTGTAATCTCTATTCTTAATTGATTCTGGGGAGGATGAATTGTGTTTACTTTGTATTGTACTCATTCCTTCTCCAATTCAAACATCAATTCCCCTTCTTTTATCTGGCCACCTATTTCTGCTGATGTAATCTTTGACAATACACCATCACGCGGTGCTTTGAGCCTATGCTCCATTTTCATTGCCTCAAGAACAACAACAACGTCTCCTTGATTAACTTTGTCTCCATTTTTCACTTTTTTATCTAGTAACTTACCTGTAATTGGGCTTGAAACCGAATCTTCACTTTCCTCTTCATGTACAATCCCTTTGATCCCGCTTGATTCTCTACTAATAACATAATTTATACCGTTCACAAAAACATAAATCTCATTACCTTTTCTTTCAGAAAAACAAATTGTGCGAGAATCATTCATTACTACTTCTATAGCTCCTCCTATTTTTCTAGTGAAATTACCCTCGTGTACCTTATCATCAACTTCAATTGTGAAATTGTTACCTGAACGCCTTAAATTAACCATGAAAGAATTAGTTCCTATCTTGAGTTTATCCATAATTAGATTCCTTGCCTCCAACCACCTTTACTACTCCAAGGCGAATAAGGATCGCCAGATTTTGGTTTTTTAGTTGATAAAGTTGTTGTCTTTGTACCAAGTAAAGCAGCTGCTAGTACCTCTGGTGTTATCTCACTAAAATTCCAATTTTGGAAATTTTCATCAATGAAATTGGTTGTGAATGATGCCTTATTAAACAAAGGATTATTCATTATTTCTCGAAGAAATGGTTGATTAGTGATTAAACCTAGTATGACAAAATTACTAAGTGCATAATCCATTCTATTTATTGCAGAATTTCTACAAGAATCCCATACTACTACCTTTGCTAAAAGTGGATCATAATCACTAGTTATTTCCTGCTCCTCTGAAACTCCCACATCATTTCTAATTCCAGAACCTTCAGGTAAGATTATTTTTCTAATAAGACCCGGTGTAGGCAAGAAATCCCGTGAAGGATCTTCAGCATAAACTCTGCACTCTATTGCATGACCCCTTTGTTTTACATCCTTTTGACTAAAATCAAGAGGTTCTCCTTCTGCAATCCTAATCTGCCATTTTACAATATCAATACCACAAACCATCTCTGTAATGCCATGTTCAACCTGTAAACGTGTATTCATTTCTAAAAAATAAAATTCTCCATCTTGGTACAAAAATTCTACAGTCCCTGCATTACTGTAATTTGCAGCCTTTGCAGCTTTGACTGCAGCTTCTCCCATCTTATTCCTAAGCTTATTAGTTATTGCAGGTGATGGTGATTCCTCAATGATTTTCTGATGGCGCCTCTGAATTGAACATTCTCTCTCATAAAGATGAATTATATTTCCTTTCTTATCTCCAAGAATTTGAACTTCTATGTGCCTTGGATTATCTAGATATTTCTCGATAATAAGTGTATCATTTCCAAAGGAATTTCTAGCCTCATTTTTAGCTGCTTCAATAGCTGAATCCAAATCATCTGAGTGGCGTACAACGCGCATTCCTTTGCCTCCCCCTCCTGCTGCAGCTTTGACCATCAAGGGATAGCCAATCTCTCTAGCCATAGCATCTATATTCCCTGTGAGTTCCCCATCACTACCAGGAATAGTAGGTACTTTTGCCTCAATCATCATTTGCTTTGATTCTGCTTTATCACCCATGGACTTGATTGTAGCAGGTTCTGGCCCTATGAATATCAAACCTGATTCTTGAACATACTGGGCAAAATCTCCATTCTCAGAAAGAAAGCCATATCCTGGATGTATTGCATCAGAACTGGTGTCTTTTGCTGCATTTACTATTTTATCAAAATTTAAATAACTCTCTGATGGATTTGCAGGCCCTATTTCTACAGCTTCATCTGCCATTAGAACATGTGGTGAATCTGAATCAACCTCTGAATAGACTGAAACAGTACCAATACTCATTTCTTTACATGCTTTGATTATCCTACAGGCTATTTCGCCTCTATTAGCAATAAGTATTTTTTTAATCATTAGTTCACCCAATTTGGTTTGCGTTTTTCTAAAAACGAATTAATACCCTCTTCACATTCTTGTCCATTCTTGATTATTGAAATTAAGTCTGCTAATTCAGTATCTCTATCATTTATTGGTTTAGAAAGTATATTGCTATTAAGTAATGATTTAATATTTTTCTGAGCTTCAGGGGCACCTTGTTCTATTGAATGAATTAGGTCATTGATATCATTATTATGATTTAAGATTCCTAGGGAATGAGCCTTGTCATTGCCAAATCGTTCTCCGGTAATGAACAATTCTCTGATTTTTGATAAAGTGATTTTTCTAGATACATAAGGAAGTATAACTGCAGGTATCATCCCTATTCTAACCTCAGGAAACCCAAAACGGGTTGAGGATTTAGCCACAACAAAATCACATGCACAAATCAAACCCATGCCACCGCCCAAACAAGCTCCATTAACCTCTGCAATAGTTGGTAAAGAGCATTCTGCTATTGATTTGAGTAAAATCTGAAGTTGATTAGGTTTCCAATTTTTAACATCCGCCCCTGAACAAAAAACAGATCCTTCACCTCTAATTACTATAACTCTTAATTCTTCATATTTTTTTGTTTCTTCAATTGCAGCAAATAATGCACCCATAATTTCAGAATTAAGTGCATTTTTTTTACTAGGATTATTCAAACTTAGACTCAAAACACTTCCTCTTCTATCAACGATAAGAGGAATTTGATTAGACATGTTCTTACATAAAAATACTACTATTAATAATAACTACTGAAAAATCAATTATTGTCTGTATGAGCTTCCAAGTCATCTCCACCTGAAAAAGTAGATTGAATTATAGAATACAAATCATCCATACCTTCGCCCTCTTTAGAAGAAACGGCAATTAAATTTGATTCAAGAGCTAATACTTGAAGAACCCGTAACAATTCTGATGAAAGAACACCAGACATCCCTGCCAAATTAGGCATAGCCATTGCTAATTTATCCAAATCCATAGCCCACTCACGAATTTGGTCTATTTCTTCGGGCTTGAGCAAATCACACTTTGTCAATACTGGAAACATAGGTATTGGAAACCTTAAATGGGCGGCTGAAGCAAGTAACAGCTGCGTAACAAATCCCTCAGGAGTACGTGATAAAAGTGGATCTAAAAGTAAAACCATGGCAGATCTATCTGACAAATTCTCTACAAATACTTTGGAAGCCTCACGATACAAAAATAATTCAGTTTGTCCAGGAGTATCTATTAGAAAATAATCACAATGTACCTCTTGGATTTGCTCCCTTATCCAATCAAGTTCAACGGCTAACAAATCTGCACAAACCACTTGAGCACCATTAGGACCAAGACTATACTCTTCCATAATTTCACGAAGCGTGAATTTCTCACGTACATCTATAGCAGCCTCATAAGCTACACTTTCAGCACCTGGATCTAGATTAATTGCAACGCCATCATAGCGATAATGTTGCATCCATTCTTGTAATGTAGCTACTAAAGTTGACTTACCTGCACCTGCAGGTCCAACAAAGTAAAGCAGTGCTGTGTGTTCCATTAACTTCTTCTACGTGATAATGCTACAACACCAATCAATGATAATGCTGTAATCAAAGAAGGTGCTGGCAATAGGCCGTCGTCTTCTTCTTTCTCTGTAACTGTAGGTCCAGAATCGCCAAATGTAGTCAATAACGAAGGATATGAATTATCCTCCTCATTAACTTCTTTGACTTTGTCATCTGGATCTAAAACTGCAACGAAAATGAAATCACCATTCTTCACAGCCCATGTGAAAGATACTGGTCTCGAATCACCTCTTAAAATACCTGTAATGGTTTTAGTCGTTAATTGATCTATTGGAGGATTACCCTCATCATAATCAGATGCTCTATAAACCATAAGTGCAACATCTGCATCTAATTCAGATTGTTCACCTTGTGGATAACCAACTGTTACTTTGATTGTTGCTGAACCATCAGATTCAGTAACTTTAATAGCATCTACAACTAGATTAGTAGTTAACTTCTCAACAGAAATACCTGCGTATGCTACATCATTAGTTTCATCAACATTAATTACGCTGCTAACCTCTACGGAAACATTGTACGTGTCTGTCCTATCCTTGTCAGGAATCCATGGCATTACCACTGTTTGATAATTATAACTTGAATTGAAGTCTATGTAACCAAGACCATAGTCTTGAGAAACTTGGTATCCAGTTCCTATAGGATGGTAACCAGTCATATTCTGACTTGCCAAAGCAAGAACATCACCCCAACCAAAAGTTCCATCTACTGATACATTGAAATGTAATCTATAAGTTCCTTCATCCGGAAGATTTGCCATACCCAAATCGAATGTTATTGGATGATCCTTACCAGCAAGGCCGTCACCTGCAAATATACTCATGTTAGAAACATAGGCGTCTATTGAACTTACAGCATATATATTTTTGTAAAGCTCATTATTATTTTCTTCTTCCTCCGCAATTAACTTATCTTCATCAACTTTTGCAACAATACGATATTGGTCATTTCCTATAAACGTGAATGGTATAGAAACATCAATAGTTTCTCCGATAAGCAATGCCTTCTCTACATTTACCGTAGCCAATTCAGAAGCAAAAGGAGCGGAGGTGTAAAAGGTAATTTCTAATTTAGAACCTTCACTAGAAGTCATATCTCTTACTCCAAGATTAGCAATAGTCGCTGTAACTTCAGAAGATACACCAACCATGGCATAACCATCATCATTTACAGGTGCTATAGACATGCTTGTAATTTGAAGGTCTGGTAATTTTTCAAAGACTTCAACGTATTTGTCGTTAGGATATTGGTTGTTTGTATCATCCCATTCAAGAATGTTATCATCGTAATCTGCATATGCATAAAATTCATAGACACCCAACTTAGTTGGCGTCCAAGTATACTCAAAAAATGTTGTTTCAGGAGCAAGGCCTACTGTCTTTTGGGTATCAATCACAAACCACTCAACAATGCTTAAATCCGGATCTTTAATTTTAAGATGAACTTCTGTATCATCAGACATTGCATCTCCCAAAGTTGATTGGGTAACAGCAACAGTTATCGTTCTGGGATCTCCCTGATATACTTTTTCAGAACCTTCATCAATGCCTGCTATAATCAAATCTGGTCTCTGCTCTCTCAATTCAAAATAGCCATCGTGAACTTTGAACCAATCAAGTGCATTATTTGTTTCATCAATTTCTTCAATAACATTTTCACCATCTGCTATGACACGAATATTCCAAATACCTGAATCCTCAGGTTGAGTTGTCCAATTGAGTCTTAAGGCTGCATCATCATTCATTATATCTCCTGCAGCAATTGCTGTTCGGATGTTTTCAGTTTGATTGACAAAAACCCAAGGTTGACCTTCACAATCACTATCTGGACACTTCCTTACTTCAAGATGCATAACAAAATCTCCATCTTCTTCATCAAATGGACCTGGTGGTTCTGCATCACCTTCACCACTATTTTCAACTGAGTAAAAGAATGAAAGCGTCATTCCAGCAACTGGATTCTCTGGTTGTGAACGTAAAGAATCTAAACTTGCACCTTCCCAAATCACAAGATCTGGTTCACTACAATCCCCTATACAAAGTTCTAAGACATCTACATTATTTTCCAAATCAGGATCCTCATCTGTATTATTTTCATCTGAATCGACCATTACTGTAAATTTGTATCTACCATCTTCAGTATCTGAAGGTATAGTATATTGCCACTCCATTCTTTCAGCCTCAGGAGGGGCATCTGGTGGTGGTGGGCTTAAAAAACTAAAAACGAAAGGTGAGGGATCAAAGAAATTTGAAGGATCATCATCAAGCGGATCAAAATAAGCCATCATTGTTACTGGATTTTGTGAACTCACATCTCCATCATTACCATATTCAAAGACTACATTAACATTCTCACCAGCTGCAAAATTGTTACCCTCCATATCAAGTTCAATCCACAAATCTGCATCACCTGTCTCAGGCTCAACATTCATAAAAGCTTCAAATTCACTATAATCTGTTGAACCATAGTAAATCGTAGCTGAAAAACAGATCTCTCCAGTTTCATCAAAAGTAATTTCCAATGTAACATCATCACTATCGCCAGCACCCATCGTTATTGTATCAGATTCGGCTACCTTAGTAGTTAAATCACAATCATCATACAATCGAACTGTAGCATCATAGTCAGCACTACCATCATTAGACCAAGTTACCGTTATATCATACGGAATGTTTTCTCGAGGTGGAGGACTACCTGTAGTTTCAGCAACATTAGTAATCTCTAAGTCATCAGCAGGGCCTGCCTGTACACCTGTTAAAAATATTAAACTGGACAATACCAATACTGCAGTCACTGCACTAGCTAACAATTTACTCTTGTAACTCGCGTTCATTCCAATCGCCTGTTATCCAGCATTAGGCCCCTTAATAAGGGGTTTGCTATATTTACAAAAATAAACAATGAAAACAGATAAAGATAGATTTGATGAACTAATAATTGCATGTCAGAAATGCAACCGAATGACTCAATATGCAAATGAAACATTACAGCATGACAGGAAGAAAGGTTTTGAAAAAAATGATTACTGGTGTAAGCCAGTCCCTTCTTTTGGAAGTCTCAATTCTGAAATTCTAATTGTAGGTTTAGCTCCAGGAAAACATGGGGCTGGCCGAACAGGTAGACCATTTACAGGTGATTATGCTGGAGAAATACTCTACAAAGCCCTGTATCAATCTGGTTTAGCAAGCTCAGCTAATGCTGTTTCACTTGATGATGGGCTAAATCTAAAAAATGTTAGAATTGGGAACGCTGTAAGATGTGCCCCCCCGCAAAATAAGCCTCTCAACGAAGAAATCATAAATTGTAGACCCTATTTGGTTCAAGAAATTAACATGATGAAAAATCTGAGATTTGTTCTGGCCCTAGGTGGGATTGCACATCGCCAAATAATATATTGTATAGATGAAAAACAAAGTAAATTTAAATTTGGCCACAAAAACATACATAACATTGAAAATGAAAAATGGAAATTAGTAAACTCATACCATCCCAGCCGATACAACATCAACACTGGAAGATTAACTTATGATATGTTTTTAGAAGTTATCCAAAAATTAGGCAATTGATTTTTATCGATGCTCCTAAATGCTGATTAAGTGACTAATACCAAAATACCCCTTCTATTGACGGCAATCTTACTCTTTACATTGGGTTTCGGTGGAAGAATTATGCTACATGATTATCATAATTTTGAAACTGTAATGGTCTCTGTGTTTTTGGCTTCAATGTTACTGCCTTTGAACATCGCATTGCTAGTCACTATGTCAATAATGGTCCTAAGTGATCTTTATTTGGGTTATATGGGCACTACAAAGATTTTGATTTTTACATATACAGGATTTCTATTGGTTTCGCTAATCTCATCTAAATTTAAAAATAAACTCGAAGGAAAATTCACCTCCGGAACAGTATACAAATTTACTAGCTCAGGTATAATTTTTGCATTAGTTTATGATACCTGGACTAATTTTGGAGTTTTCTGGCTTTCATATGAACATACTATAGACAATCTATTTTTGGTATATGCCTTAGGGCTACCATTTATGATTTACCACCTTTTATCAAGTATTGTTACTTTTTCACTTATTGGTTTTCCAGTGTATTGTATTTTATCTAAAAAAGCAGATAGTGGCTATATTTCAGAACAAGACCTGAAAATCGAGATATAAATTAATGGGTGAGACTGGAAACGTCATCTTAGCCATAGTTTTTGTAAACGTATTAGCTATTGGTGGAATATTTTACGGTATTAATTCAGATGAAAAAAACCTTGATACTTCGACCACTATAACTGCCAAATTAGTAATAGGGTTTGGAAATTTAGATGAAAATAGCACAATGACTTTTGAATCTGTAACAACTTCTGAATCCACCGTGTATGGCCTACTTCTAGCTGCTCAGAACCAAGGAAATTATTCTGTTACTGCAACAACCCATTACGAATGGGGACTTTTTATTGAATCCATAGCAAGTTGGGGAAACTGTGGTGGCTGCCAAAATGAAGATGGTTACTGGTGGACTTATTTCATAAACGATAATAGTGGACAAGTAGCTGCAAATCGCCAAATTGTAAACAATGACGATACCGTTGAATGGCTATACACTAACGAATATTAAGATTAAAAGCATTTTTATAGCAGCTTAGTAACGACAAATAGTGAGAAGAGTCGCATTGTATTTGTTAGCAATTGTGCTGATGTTCCCAGCAAGCCCTCTAAGTATAGCTGAAAATGAACAAGAAATACCTGAATGGGGATTCTACGTGTACATGGCTGGTGACAACTCACTTTATCAAGAACTGGATGACGACTTAAACGAAATGAAAATGGTTGGATCTAATAATGATTTAGAAATAGTAGTTTTGACTGACCAAGTTCCTCAAGATGATTCTCATGCATATCACGTAATTCAGCATGGACTTGAAGAAACACCTCTCCAAGAAATAAATGCGAGTTGGGGCAATGAACTCGACATGGGGAAAGGAGAAACCTTAAGGGATTTTATGATCTGGGCCAGTACCGAATACCCGGCTGAAAAAAAAATATTAGTAATATGGAATCACGGAAGTGGATGGGAAAAAGTGGCCGAGGACCGTGAAAGTCACCTTACAGTACCTGAAATAAGAGAATCAATAGAACAATACAGAGAAGCAACAGGTGATTCGAAATTAACAATGATTGGTTTTGACGCTTGTCTAATGGGAATGTTTGAAATTGCTTATGAACTCAAGGATCAAACAGAAATGGTACATGGTTCTGAAGCGTATGAACCATTGGAAGGTTGGACATACAATCATCTACTCTATAAACTTGACAAGAATTTAACAAATGAAGAACTTGCCCAGAATGTTGTTTATGACTATGTAGAATCATACAGGAACGGTTCAGTATACACTAGTTATTCAGTTACGGCCTCTGTAATTGATACTTCAAAATTAGAAGGCCTATGGGATGATTTAGAAAACTTTAGTTCGGAATTAAACAGTATTTTACCAATTTATAGAGATGAAATAAGCAATTCTAGAGACAGCACACAACGATACGACCAGAACCCCCATTACCGTGATTTATATGATTTGACAATAAACATAGAAAATCAGGTTCCAATGGCAGATTCGAAATATTATTCGAAAAAACTTCAAGATTCGATTAATTCTGCAATAATGGCTGAGGATCATTGGCAAAAACCAGAAAAATTAGCAGTAGATAGAGCGCATGGCTTGACAATCTATTTTCCTAATGAAGGAATAAAAACAGGATATAGTGATTTAAGAATAAGTCAAAACTCTTGGTATGAATTTATAGAAAACTTTGAAATGGGGAGAAGTTCAGAAGCTAGTTTCGGCAATCTTTATACTTCGAGCGTAGACACAGGCACAGGCCATAATGATAGTGTCTTAATCAGTGGAAACTATAGCGGCAGTGCCTCTGAAATCAAGATAAGACTAGTAAATTCTGATGGAGAGGTAACTAATACATATGATGGAATAATAAACAACTCAATTATATCAAATATTTTCCTGCAACCAACGAAATCTGGAAATTATTCACTAGAAATAGGACTTTATGGAGATTCTGGCTTTCTCGAAGACCACTATATAAATAAAAATCTATTTATAAATCTTCAATTACCCGATCTAGCCGTAAATAAACCAAGAATAATGATAGAAGACGAAAAAGGTGACTCACATCAAGTAGAAAACATCCAAAATGGAGATGTTTTTTGGATAGAGGGGGATATCCAAAATGTGGGAACTGTACCGTCTGAAAATGTTACCGTTCTCGTAAATGACAATGGTGTTGAAAAACAATTCCATTTCACTAAAATAGAACCAAATCAAATCGAAACATGGAACATAGCAAGTAATGCCTCTTCTTCAGGAGAATATAATCTAGAAATTGAACTATGGTCTGAGGACCAGTTTGAAATTGATCCGGAAAATAATTACACTTCATTTGCCTTTATGATATTTGATAAAGTAGAGCACGAATACCAAGTTAATACCGAAAACAAAAACATATTAGAGATTGAAACAAATGACAAAGGAGAATATGAATTTCCATGGCTGGAAAGTTACGTTATCATCCATAACCTTGAACCTCAATCGTGGGATTACGTAACTATAGATGCAACTTTAGAAGATAATTGGACCTTCGAATCTGAAGGTTTTTTACACCTTTCACAGGAAACATCAGTTCTAGTTAGAATAAAAGCACCTATTGATACAGAAGCTGGTGAATACAAAATAAACCTAAAGCTTATTGATAGAAATGGTCTACAAGCCGGAAATGGGATAGTAACTGTCAATATTCCGCAATATTATGGTGTTGGAATAAAGGCTGAGAATAGTGGAGATGAAGTCAACATAGTGATACAAAATAATGGTAATGGAAAAGATAATTTCAAACTTGAAAAGAGCCTAGAGGAAGGACTTACTCTATATCTAACAGAAACTTATTTTGAACTTGAAGCTTTTGAAGAAATAAATATTAAAGGTATTGGAATACAAGGTAACCAATCAAAAAACTATGAGGCTCATTTTGCGGTCAAAAGTATAGGTAATCAAAATATATCTGCAGAAATAAGTCTAATCATTGATATAAATCAGGCTGGAATTGAAGAAAGGAACACTATTTCTGCTATATTAGCAGGAGTGGCCATCCTAGGTATTGTGTACCTAATCTATCAAAGGAGAGTCGAATAGAGCAATGCAACATTTTATTAGACATAAGAGAACTGGACAGAAGATGAGATGGCTGCTCGTTACTGGAATTCTAATTTTAAGTTCTTTCTTGCCCATGGTATCTCATGCAGAATCTGAAAATCACTTTGAAAAAGGATATTTTGATAGAAATGGTGATGGATTAGATGATAGAATGGATATTCTTATTGAGAATAATGAAAATCTAGGAGTCATCGTTATACTTCATGAGAAACCTACAGTAGAACATTTTAAACAAATAGATAATATTGGACTTGAAATTGATCATGTTTACAAATATATCAACGCCATAAGAATTGATGAAGTTCCAGCAAACAAAATTAATCAACTAACAGGGATTAATAATTTGAAAATTGTAGAATGGCAAGCTCCTGTTTACCCTTTCCTAGATACGGCAGTTAAAGCAATTAAAGTTAGACAATCGGATGAATATACTCCAGTTGTTTGGGACAAAGAATTTTATGGAGAAGGAATTAACGTTGCAGTACTAGATACTGGTGTCGATAATGAGCACGAAACATTCGATGTTTTTGAAGGACAGGACGTTAGAAGATTTATTGCAGGAATAAATTGTGATGGTGGGTGTCCTACAGATGGTAATGGGAATTATCAATTTACTACCGAAGAAGATAGCAACGAAGATCCCGATGATTTTGATGGACATGGAACTCATGTAGCTTCTACAGTTCTGGGAACTGGTGGAGATGAAGATGATGGAAATTCTTGTGAAAGTGATGCTGAATGCATCGGAGTAGCTCCTGGTGCGCGATTAATTGATATGAAAGTAATGGCTGACTGGGGATCTGGTTCTAGTGCAGATATTAATGAAGCAATTGAAGCGTGTATTGAGAATGTTGATACCGATTGGGAAAATGATGGAGAAAAGAATAATGGCGTCCAGATTATGTCTATGTCACTTGGAACTACAAGTGGAAGTGACGGTTCTGACTCACAATCACAACTTGTAAATCAAGCAAATGCAGCAGGAATAGTAGTAGTAATTGCAATGGGTAATGATGGTGAAGAGGAAGTACCATCACCAGCTGCTGCAGATTGGAGCGTCGCTGTCGGAGCTATGGATAATAATGAGAATGTGAATAGAAATGATGATGATTTAGCAAGTTACAGCAACTACGGTCCAAGGGATGATGATGGCGATAGTGACAGATGGGATGAACTCAAACCGTCCGTAGTAGCTCCAGGGAGCGATATCAGGGCGGCGTTAGGTCACAGCAATTTGTTTGGAGAAAGTAATGCCCAAGGTTGGACAACTATGAG
>CAZOEZ010000013.1:0-27922 GCA_964578995.1 uncultured archaeon | reverse complement strand
GCTCCTGTTAGGAAGCCAATGAATGATTTTCGACTTGCTCCTAGCAATACTCCACCAGCCATACCTTTGAGTTCACTTAAACCACCTAAAATCTCCAAATTGTGCTTTAAATTTTTACCGAATCCAATTCCAGGGTCAACAATCACATTAGAACGCTTAATTCCAGCCATTTCCGCAGTTTTTATTCGTTTTTCAAGCCAATTCTTGATATCTTGCACTGTGTCATCATACTGAGGATTCTTTTGCATATTTTCGGGAGTTCCTTGCATATGCATGATTATCACCGGTATTTGCAGTTCAGCAATGGTAGAAATCATATCATTATTTCGTAATCCACCAACATCATTTACAACACAAGCTCCAGTCTCAACTGCTTTTCTTGCAACTTCAGCTTTCTGAGTATCAATTGATATGGGAATATCTGAAATTTTTTTTACAAATTCTATCGCAGGAATTACTCTTTTCAATTCTTCTTCAATACTAACCGGTTTTGAACCAGGCCTAGTAGATTCACCCCCAATATCAATGATTTCAGCACCTTCTGCAATCATTTCTTCTACTCTTTTTTGAGTACTAATGGAATCAAAGTGCCACCCACCATCATAGAAACTATCGGGTGTAACGTTCAAAATTCCCATAACATGGCATTTGCCGTCTAGTTCTAAATTACCTAAAGAGAGGCTCATTCACGAATTACAAATTGAGATTGACACATCGGACAACCAACTTGGATAGGTCTCTGCGTAGTTGTTATTGAAATTAAACCATTACATGTAGGACAATTCAATTCTAATGGGCCTGGTGTAAAATCTTCAAAGATATCTTCAGAATCACCACCACCAAAAATCCCAAGTTTATTACCTACCAAACCTCCAATAATTCCGACAGCAGCAATAGCACCAGCTAAACCTAGTAGCATGGTATTGTTGTATCCACCTTCTTCCGTTTCTTCTTCATAGCCGCCACTTGTACTGACAGTAACAGTAACTTCCGTTGTGTCCGTCCCTCCTCTGTCATCGGTTACGGTCAAAAAAGCAATGTATGTTCCAGGATCATTGTATGTTTTTTTGAAAGTTTTTTCATATTTATCTCCAAGAAGATCGATTTGTTGTCCTCGTGAATCAAGTATTCTCCAAGAATATTCAACTATCTCTCCATCAGGATCTATTGAGTCAGCTCCAGAATAGCTAATCACATCACCAGTCTTGGCACCTTTGATAATGTCACTCCAAATGCTACTTTCTGCATTAATAAAAATTCCAGCTTTGGCTATTGCAACAGGTTGTTTATTCTCAGGTTTGTAAATTGTGATTGCTAATGAACTAGACCAACTACTTGCCAATATATCATCAGCACCACTTTCATCTATTTCACGAGCCATTAATTGTGCATTGTAAATCTTATTTTCAGTTAGTGCCGGCAAAGTGTAATTGTATCCATTAGTTGTTATTTGACCGTTTGAATCAAGTTCTAACAAGTAAAGTCCATCATAATCTGGCGCTTCGGCAGAGAATATATCCAAAGAAGGCTGAGAACCATTCACCAGTCTGAAAAGACGCATATTTCCAAAATTATCTCTTAATACTTCTTCACCCCTATCTTGTTCTAATTCTCCACCATTGGGTCCAGTAAAGAACGCGTTACGGTAAAGTCTAACAGTTTGTCCTTCTTTGACCCAATCCGAATAAACATTATCTCCAAAACTGAAACGGTATTCTAAATCAGAACGATTATCAGGATCATAAGACCCACTTACATCAAAAATGATGTTGCTGGTTTCAGGAGCTTCAAAACTATTCAATCCTTGCTTTGGTGTCAATGAACTGAAATCACCATTCTCATCTACTCCAACAACCCAAGCCCAAAGCACAGCTACAGGTTGAGTATTTGCTTTAACTTGTATGACTATAATTTTCTGATCAGATTCCTTTCTGCGTTCATCCCTTGTCATGACAATGACTTCTTTGTCACCAGGTGTTGAGAAACTTACATCCCATGTATAGTCCCCAACCCAAGAAGTCCATCCATCATCGAAATAATATCTATAAGTTAAATCAGCATCACCATCTGTTCGGTCAAGTTCGCCATCAGTGGTTTCATTATCGTACGAATCACCAGCATCAATACGACCAGATTCATCGACCCACAGGATAGTCTTGTCCATCGTGGCTGAAATAACAGGTTTATCATTTGGTATTTCTTCAATTTCAATGGTTGTAAAATCTTTATTGTTACTGAATCGTGTTTCTTGTCTAGGCTGATTTGTATCTTCTGCTAATCCATAAATTTCATGATAACCAGGGGTAGTTTGAATGCCATACCAAGTTACTTCGAAAAACGCAGATTCGCCACTGCTGAGGGCCTTACACCCCTCACGTTGGTTTTCTTCAGTTGAATCACAACTGAATTCAGTTATCTTTTTTCCACCAGCATCAGGATCTCCGTCATATATTTTTACTCTCCATCTCTGAGTTTCGGCACCACCATAATTTACGATGCTCATATTAATCACAATATCTTCATCCTCGTCTGGATTCTCAGGTAAGTATGTCATTTCACTTCCCTCAATTGCTAAATCAGGCTTGTTTGTCTGTCCTTCTGTAGTAAATAACCACAAGTAAGATTCACTTCCAACTGCCATTTCCATAGCACCTTCATTATCCACATTTCCGATTGCAATTCCACCATAGTGCCCCGTATTTCCAGATAAAGCGCTAGTTTTGGCCTCAAAAGAGGCAGGTTCTATACCATCGTAAACAAATAACTCACCTCCAGAAGTACCGTATATCAACTCAGGTTCTCCATCATTATCAAAATCTGCAGTGGCAATTCCCCAAACTGAATTACTATCTACAGATTTAGAGTATTCTTCAGCATGAGTGCTACCGTCATAGATGATTAATCTGGGTTTACTTTCTCCTTTTTCACCAGTCCCTACAATAATCTCATCTTGTTCATCATCATTAACATCTCCAATTGCGATTCCATATGCCTTGAATCTTCCGGGGTCAATTATAGAACCGTCTAAGGAATAACTCGTCCCTACACGTTGATAAACTCTAACTTCAGCATTTTCTACACTGCCTTCTCTATCGTCACCACCAGTTCCAATTACCAACTCATTATCGCCGTCATCGTCAGGATCACCACTTCCAATACCTCCAACAATTTGTCCAATATTTCCTGATGTCCATTCTTGTGAATAACTCGAACCTCCATATCCCCAAATTTTGACAGCACCATGAAGTTCAGTAGTTCCAGCCGTTGCTGAGATTATTTCCAAGTAGCCTGTACCGATTCCGATTTCAGGATACGTTGATCCATCCAGCTCCGAAATGGTTAGACCATACGCAGCATCAATGTCATCACTTTTGAAGGCTTGAGTAAAGTCATTTCCGTTTTTCTCAAATACATAGAAATACCCTTCTCCGCCATTTCCATCTTCACCTTTCGGTTCTGCCGGCGTTCCAGTAACAATTGCAATTTCATTATCACCATTATTGTTGAGATCACCTATCGCGACACCAATTGGTAACTTGTCTAGAACAGGACTTACCCATTGTGTTTCATGAGTATTGCCATCAAAAACGTAAACTCTTCCAGAACCAGAACCGACAACGATTTCTAAGTTATCATCACTGTCTAAGTTACCCATAGCCACACCATAGTTTTTCCCTCCCTCTAAACTGTAAAGGAAATTATCGTTTTCATCAGCTTCACTGGTCCATGCTAGTTCATGATCATTTTGGGATGTAATCTCCCAAGCACGAATTACTCCTGCATCACCACCATGCACAACCCATGGATTGTCATGTCCATTCATCGAGATAGTTACTCCACCACCAGTGTTCATAGGATAGCCTCCACTCCATTCCTGATAGGTGGTTAAACTTGAACCAACTAATCCCATTATTCTGATTTTACCACTACCCTCGGCAACAACTAATTCTTCATTATCATTTCCAAATAAATCTTGACTAGCTAAACCATAACCGTTTTTGACACTAGTATCTTCAACTCTTACATCCCTGTCACCGTCAACAAATACAGTTATTTTACTTTGCTGAGGGACTACCAATTCATCAATATCATCACCGTCTAAATCGGCTGCAATCAAACTGTAGCAGAGACTGTCTGCACCACTACTACCATCCATATCATATTTCCATTGAAGTTCTTCAGTTTCACCATCAAAGACTGCAATCCAGCCTTGTTTACTTCCTACAGCAACTTCAGTGGCTTCATCTTCATCGAATTGCCCAAAAGTCAGTCCCCATGTATTTTCTAAGGTGCTACCGCTAGTTTTTGCTCCAACATCAACATACCACTCAGCCTCATCATAGGTAATGTCTCGTCCAACATAAATTTCGGGTTTATTAGTGTCAACAACCCATAAGAATCCACGATCGCCACTCATTGCCAATTCGGCTTTTTCGTCGCCGTCAAGATCACCCATGGCTAAACCATAGGGCCATCCTTCAGTCCATTGTGTATGTGACCAAGAAACACCCGAAGACCAGTTTGTTTCAGCAAGTAGTGAGATTCCATCGATAATTTTTACTTTACCAGAATCCGCATTCCAATTGTAACCGATTGCAATTTCCAATTGCTCATCGTCATCTATTTGGGCAATTTCCATTCCTTTAACGGGACCGCCCATGTCGACGGTTTGGAATGTTTCATACCAACCTTCAGTGCTAGCATCCCAGTCTAGGACGTGAACATATCCTTGAGAATTTCCAAAAATCAGTTCGTCTTCTCCATCGTTGTCGATATCCGCACTTTTAATCGAGTTTAGAGCACCAATTCCAGTTCCCAAACCCGTATGCCATTTTTCACTTAAGTATCCAGTATCGGTATCAGTTCTTGCATCATTTGCAGCTTCAACATTTATTCCTGGAGCAACAGCCGACAGAAAAAATATTATAGCTAATGCTACTGCCTTTACCGGATTCATATGTAGTAATGGACAAGTCCAACTATATCAAACTTGTGACATAATGTCTAAGACATTATGGTTTATTCGTTGGACAGTCTTTCTAAAATTGCGGTTTTAATTTCGTCTTGATTCATTCCAGCCGTATCAATGCCTAGTTTTTCAGCAGATGAACGGACCTTTTCTTTTTCTGTAACATCACTTCCTAGAGGTGCAGACGTTGCATATCCTCTAAATTCACGGTATGCTTTTCCAAGAGATCTTGCACCTTCCATCATTTTCTGAGGGCCTAAAAACGCCCATGCTAAAAATAAAATAACAACTAATTCAAGTAGCCCAGGCCCGTTCATTAACTGGTCAGAGCTTGTTCCAAATAAGTCTTAAGCTCATTCTGATTGTCAGCATTTATCCCAAAATATTCCATAAATGCAGGAGTTACAGTTAATTCAAAACTTCTTCCTTTCCTGTCACGTTGTATCATTCCCAGTTCTACCAATTCACCAACGTGTTCATACACTTTGTCACCTAATTTACGCTTCAATTCTTTTTGAAGCATAGGTTGTTCGTGAGCTATTAATGCCAAGGTTCTTAGAAGATAAGAGGGTATTTCTTGCGGAGCCAATCTTCTACCATATTCTACAGCTTCAGTTTTTAGTTGCAAGGCATATTTGTGTCCTAATTTCACAATTTCTAATGCACCTTCCCGAGTCTTGTAAAGTTCAACTAAGGAATCCAGTGCTCCAAGTGCCTTATTTCTTGAAAGCCCAGTTGCTTCAGCAACTTCTGTCGCATCTAGGGCCTTTCCACCGGAAAATAATGCAGCCTCAACTGCCATTAATTCGTTCATCCAGCACTCTCCAAATTTTTAACATAAATATTGTGACTTTCTAAATCCTTTTGAATAATGTCAATTCTACCTTCCCGAGCTAAGAATAATGAACCTACAAATGTACGAACTACACTTGCCTTTTCAGGTCTATCCAAGAGATCACTAATAGGTATTGGTTTTCCATTAAATTCATTGATTTTTTGCCATACCTTTTCTTTGTATTGACTTGGATCATCATGATGCAATTTTTCACCCAATCTCTCCGCAACTTCAGTTAACACAGATTCACGCGCTTCCCTCAATTCTTTTCTTCTTTCTAATCTAGCTTTACGTTCTGTTTCTAAATTGCGTGCATCTTCTAACGCCCCTACTAATTCCATCAAAGTAACACGTCTTTCTCCTTGGAAAAGTACAGTTTCCTCGATAGGCGGTTCAGAAGAATCTTCCAATCGCTCAGCATAAGTTGGTTCCCATCCGAAGTCAAAATCAATCCATTCAGGTTGTGGTTCAGGTATAGGTTCAGTGGCCTCTATGGCGCCCGTCGCTCTAAGTTTTAGAACGTCCCAAGCCCAGCCTAGGACAGAACCAGCTAAAGGTAAATCCAAATCATCACTTTTTACAGCATATCTTTGGTATTCATGAATCATATGTTTAAGGTCTAAAGACCATGGATCCAAATCATGTTCTTTCACCAGCATGAAAAGAAGTGTCACACTTCGAGTGAATGGGTCTTCTATTGTCGAAACTTCGGCTGTAGAGCTTACACCTGAGGCAAATTCGATATATTGGTCGATTTTTTCTGAATCAACACCAACCATTGCCTTATGGAAAAGCAAGTGATTAACTACTTGACTCAAGCACCTACCTCCGCTTCAACAGGTAAAGATGACAAGAAAGTATCAACATCTCTAATTTGATGCAGACGAGATACTCCATCATCACCCATGAACACTCCAATAACGTTATCCGATTCTCTTAGGGCTGCGTGATGTAAACTAACAACTAGGAATTGGGCAAAGTTTGATTGTAATGCAATTGCTCTTCCAATATGTTCAGTATTTACACCATCTAAATTCTGGTCAGGTTCATCTAATAGATAGAATGGACTTGGATCATATCCTTGGATAGCAAATATGAAAGCCATTGAAACTAGTGACTTTTCTCCTCCAGATAGCGCTTCTACAGGATACAATTTCTTACGTGGCATTCTAGCTTTAATTGTAACGCCACCTTCGAACGGAGACTTTTCATTTTCTAAGACAAGCCATGCTTCTCCGCCACCGGTTATCTCTTTGAAAGATGTTTTGAAACTTTCACCAATGCTGTTGTAGACACCCATGAATTTCGACTCTTTTTTATCCGATATTTTCTTTTCAAGATTGTCTAAGCGTCGAACTTCTTCGTTCAACTGCTTTCGGTGCTTCTTAATTTCATCAAATCTTTCGGCTTCTTGTCTATAATGTTCTAAAGATAACATATTCACATTTCCAAGCCTATTTCGATTCCTATCTAATATTTCTTTACTTGATTCCAATTTTTCTCGACTTGGTACAGTTTGAGGCTTCTTTGTTCCTTCAGGAATGCGACTTTGAGCATCGACTAATTTTGGTTCTCTGGTTGCGATTTCAACTTTCAAATCATCCATTGCATGTTTGCGACTCACACGCAATTCTTGTTTAGAAGCAAGTTCAGTTCTTAAATCAGTTAATAAATCGTGCAATTCATCGCGTTGATCTCTCAAACCTTTCAATTCTTTGAATTTTTCTTGTTCTTCTTTTCTTAGGGCTTTCAATGTCTTTTCTAAAGTTTTGGCATTACTTGATTCAGTTTTGCGAGTATCTTGCAGTTCTTTTTGCTCATTCTGATTGAGTTCCAATTCTCCTTTAAGTCGCCCCACTTCGACCTTCGTCGCATCTACTTTGGCTGTTAGTGAAGCTAAGCTGGCTTGTCCCGTTGAGAAATCTTCGCGAATTTCATCTAAGCTAATCTGTAATTCACCAATAACTTTAGATGTTTTCCCGCCTGCTACGGCCTGTAAATTCTGAGTAGATTTCCCAATGAGCTTTGCCACTTTTTCAATATCTTTTTCTAAAGTCTCTAACAATCCAGTTCTCTCTAGAATTTCACCTTGTAAGGCCTCCATAACACCCTCACGGATTTTCACAGCATCATCTGCTTCATCAAGTCGTTTTTTGACTTCTCCAGCCCTTCCATCATAGTCTGTAACTCTAGTTTGGAATGCAGCCCTTTCACTTTCTAATTCTTGTCTAACAGTAGCTAACTGGCCAGCTTCTTCTAGTAATTCTCCAAGTTGTGAGGACAGTTGTAATTTTTCAGTCTCCAGTTTTCTAATGTTATTAACCAATTCATCTATATTATCTCTTTCAGATGTACCAAAATGAATTCCAATTCTTGGAGCCGATCCTCCAACTAAAGCCCCTCCACTTTCCAACAATTCACCTTCAAGTGTAACCATTCGGCTTGTGCCCAGATGTTCTCTAGCTTTTCCTAAAGTTTTCATTATGACTGTATCTCCGAAAACATTACCAAAAACATCTTTGTAACGCGAATCAAATTTAACTAAATCTTGTGCAAAACCCAAGGCACCTTCTTTCTTTGATACCAAGAGCGCATGCGCACTCGGTTTGTATGAATGAACTTTGTTAAGTGGCAAGAAGCGCACCCGGCCAATACTGTTTCGTTTTAAGAATTCAATAGCTGTAGCTGCAGCTTCATCATCTTCAGTTACAATTGACTGTAATCTAGCTCCAGCAGCAACTTCCAAGGCAGTAGCATACTTTTCATCAACTCTTCCTAATTCAGCAATAGTGCCAATTATGCCTCTCAATTTTCTTTCGTCTCGGCATTGTAAAAGTGCTTTGACACCTTTTGTATACCCACCAAATTCTTCTCTAGCTCTTTGTGCAGCTTCTTGTGAAGCTAGTTGCATAGAATCATTTCTGAGTTTAGACTCCAGTTCTGATAATCTCTTTTGATGTGATTCTATAGTCCTAAGAACATTATTATGTTTGGTTTTTATATTATCTAAATTTTTTGCAGCAGATTCATTCCCAACTTCCAAATCCTTAAGTTGAAAATCGGCTTCTTTTGCATCTGTTTTTACAGATTCTAACCATTGTTTTGATCGAATTATCTGTTCTTCAGCACTTGTTAATTGAATTTCAAGTTGTTCCTTTTCACCTTCGAGCCTATGCTTCTGCATTTCTAGTTCTCCTGCATCTTTCCTTAGGCTTTCTAATTCATCCCTTTGTGTTGTAACAGCTTCAGAATTATTGGCGGCAGCACCTTCTAATTCACTTAATCTAGTTACTTTAGCTGAAACTTGGCTTTCAAGTTTTTTGACTTTTTTGGTTGCTTTATCTAAATCCTGTGTTAATCCCTTCAAATCTTTTGATGATTCTTTGTAATCTTCATTCAAGACTTTACGTCCACTTTCTAATAATTCTAATTCTTCACGAGCTTTTTCTGCATTTCTTTCAGCTAATGCATGAGCGACTCTAGTTTTGTCTAATTCATCTTGTAATTCACGGGCTTTGTCTCCACCAGATACGGCAATTGTATTCTCAACATCTTCGAATTGTTTTTGATTCTCCTTAATTTCTGTGCTTCTTTTTTCTTGTTCTTTTTCTAGTTTAACTAATTCACCTGTATATTTTTCAACAACATCTCTTCGTGATTCTATTTCAGCTTCTAGATCAAAGACGGTGCGGAATCTAAGCAGCAGTTCATTTTCTTTTATTTCTTCTATAATCTTCTCTAATTTTTCAGCATCTTCTTTTTCTCTTTCTAACTGGTTTAGAGTTCGCTTTGCTTCCTTAGCCCGTTCATTTAGAAGGGTTAGGTCAGCCTCTACTGAATTGCGAGCACCTCTAGTACTTCTTAGTCTATTGTCGTATGCTGTTATTCCAGCAACATCCTCAATCTTACGGCGTCTTTCAGTTCCAGACATCAAAGAAGTCTGAATTACATCACCTTGTTGAATTATATTATATCCCGTTGCATAAAGCCCCGCTCTTGAGAATAGAGCCTCAAATTCCCCAGCAGATGATTTAATTCCATCTAATTGGTAATATGTTACCGTGTCATTGCCTCTTAATCGTATTCCTTTGGTAAAAGTTACTTGGTCTTTTTCAATAGCTAAAAACCGGTCACTGTTGTCAAACACCATTGAGACTTTACAGGCCTTTGGTCCTGTTTTTTTCTTACTTCCTTCTTGGAAACCATAAATTAATTGTTTAAGTTTTCTTGCTCTCAGTAGTTTAGTGGATCTAGAACCAAGAATGAAAAGTATAGCGTCAGTTATGTTTGATTTACCTGAACCATTTGGTCCAGTAATACACGTGAACCCAGGTCCGAGAGGGACGGTAACGTGGCCTTTGAAAGATTTAAAATTCTCGAACTCAAGTTCGAGAAGCCTCAATCAGAAGGCCTCCAATTGAGATTGGCGTGGTGAAAGTCGTAAAGAATCTTTTCCCCCTTCGACACTAGGCCTGTGTTGTTTTTTGTACGCCTTCCAGAATATTTCAATAAGCTTGGTCCGATCCCCACGGTCCCCCGCTACTAAGCCGGATAGATAAATGGAACGGTCTTCTTTTTGCCATCTTGTGGTTGATAATCCAAATCTTACCAACATACCATCTAAGATTAATCTACCAACTAAACCATTACCAGATTCAAATGGTTTAACTTGCTGAAATCGGTGGTGGAAGAGAATAGCTCTTTCAAATGGATGTAATGGTGAAGGGTCATGCCACCATTGTAGCAATCCTTCTAATTCATCTTCTATTAGAATTGGGGGAGGGGGCATGAATGCAGACCCAGGAAGACTTGCTGAGTCTTGCCTGAGGATTCCTCCTTTTCCAGTTCCTTCAAACAAATCTTGATGCAATCTCAGTATATTTTTTTTATCCAATCTTGCGATTCGATCTGGGATTTCATCATGTAATCTTCTTAGCGCTAAAGCTTCAAGAACTTTTGAAAGGGGAACACCAGTTGGTGCTCTATCCTGTTCAAATATCGCTTCAACACTATCTATGGATAAAGGAGCAGAGGAAAGAGACATATTTCCATTAATATTCAGAACGCTGTTTTTCATATTTTCATGTGTACGTTCTTCTGGACTTTCAAGACGATGCAAAGCCCTGTTTAGGAACCTCATACGCTCTAGACCCAATAAAGCATTTTTTTCAAGATAAGGAGTTCTATAAGTTTCAGAGGACATAATTGCCATTCTTTCTATTGCAGCCAATTCTAAATCTGTGGTATGTTTTTGCTTAAGTTGTTCTAATTCAGACTCATTAGGTTCGTTTGAACCCAGGTACTGCTGTACCTTTTCAACGCGTCCATCATACTTGAAAGATTTCACGAGATAGTAGTAGTGTTGCCCTCGTGTGGTCTTCCTTGTTAGATATACCATAGGTATACCTTGTATTGGTTCCACCTTTTAAAGTTTTTCCACAGAGGTGCCCCATACGAAAAAGCCTTTTGTTCTACGAAAATAACCATTTTTCTAAAAGGTGGGACACCAATTAATGTAGTGCGGTATTTTAACATTTTATAGACGATGCTACTGTTAATACATGTCTGTGGTTTTGTTTGTCTGTACTGGAAATGCAGCACGTTCTCAAATGGCTGAAGGGTGGCTTAAAATGCTAAAACCAGAGTTTACAGTTCTAAGTGCCGGTACTAAACCCGAAAAAGTTAGTAAAAGGGCGATAAAAGCGATGAAAGAGGTGGATTTGGATATCACTACTCATACTTCAAAACATTTGGATTTGGTGGATTGGAAAAACGCTAATTTTGCAATAACACTTTGCGGTTCAGCAAACGAAAAATGTGTTTTGATGGAATGGCCTGAAAAATGCAATAAATTGCATTGGCCAATTAAAGATCCCAAATCGGAAGAAGATTTTAGAAATGTAAGAGATGAAATTAAATTACGTATCGATGATTTTCTGGCAAAGATTTAACATAGACTTCTCCATAAAAAAAGCGCCCAGAAAAGACTTACAGCATAGATAACCGAATCCAAGTTCGTTAAAAAGCGAATCAATAAAGGTCAAACATTGTATATTTATCGTCGACAAAGTCCAATCAAAGCTACGTTTCTGAAGCCTATAATACACATACCAACGAAATGCTTAGTATTATATACGGTCCTAAAAATTAACAAGCCTATGAAGCAAATCTACGCACTAATAGTAATGCTCATGATGGCTAGCGTCGCCTTTACTGGCTGCGTTAGTGACGACGGAGATGACACTGATGTCGGTGACGACACAGTTGAACCCGTAGGAACCGAAAGTACAAGCACATTAGATGATGTAATTGCAGCAGGCGAAATGAAGTGTGGTGTTAAGACATCACAATTCGGTATGGGATACCTTGCCGATGACGGAACTCGTTCCGGACTTGATATCGAATACTGTAGAGCAGTTGCAGCAGCTATTGGTCTTGATCCAGATACCCAAATAACATACGTTTTGGCAACTGGTTCAAACCGTTTCGAGCTTCTATCTTCTGGTGATATTGATGTTCTAATCAGAACCACGACCTGGACAACCAGCCGTGATGCAGATTTGAATGCCGACTTCGCAGGAATTAATTTCTACGATGGTCAAGGTATGCTAGTCAACCTTAACGCACACCCAGGCGCAACTTCCATAATGGATTTGGATGGAGCAACTGTATGTGTTGGTATTGGAACAACTACCGAGGGTAACTTGGCAGACTACTTCCAGGTCAACGAATTGGACTACACAGCTGTGAATTCAGCTGATGCAGATGCCGCAAAAGCATCCTTCACTAACGAAGAATGTTCAGCCTGGACTGGAGATATGTCAGCTATGGTTGCACAAAAGTACGGTATGGAACAAGGTGAGGGACAATCTTTCGATATGGCAATCATGTCTGAACTAATGTCTAAGGAACCACTCGCTGCAGCAACTCGTGACAACGATGATGACTGGAACGATGTAGTAACTTGGGTATGGTATGGCATGTTGACAGCTGAAGAACTCGGCGTTGACAGCACCAACTACAATGATGCAGATTTGTCCAATCCATCATACAACCGTTTGTTGAACAGTACCCTTGGACTTGGTACCGAGGCAAATCCATTGGCCCCAACTTGGATGGTGTCAGTATTATCAACCACTGGTAACTACTTTGAGGCCTATGACCGATCATTCTGTGACGGCACCGGAACTATGCAGAACTGTTTGATTGAACGTGCAGGAACACAGAACGCACCACATTGGGAAGGCGGACTTCAGTACGCTCCTCCAATGAGGTAATGAATCTCTAACTGAACTAAACTATTAGTCGTTAGAATAAGAGGAAAGCCCCGGGTTCATTCCCGGGGCACCCCCCACTTTAAAAAAGCCCCAATTCTATGAAGCACGAGTGAGTGTGTCAATTTGATAGAAAATATTGCGATATTCTTAATTCTGGTTTTAATTCTATTTTCTTTTTTAGAATCGTCAGCGGTAGCTTTTCCTGTTGAAATTAAAACAGCCTCAGTCTATGCTCTTTTAGCTACAATTTATTACATCTTAGCAGACGCTTTTGTAGAAAATACTCTTCTAAATTTAACTCCAGGTCGCATCCAGGACCTTAATATTCCTTTTAACATAGATCCATCCTTTGTTCAAGATGCTACTTGGATGGTTACTTCTCTTCTTAGTGTAATTTTGGTTTCAGGATTTGCCTTCCTTCAAAATGGGAATATTAAGCCTAGGCAATATGATCGGGCCATTCAATTATTGACAGTCATAGCTTTTCTTCCTTTTATTATATATTTCTGGTTACATATACTTTATCTAAAACAAACAGACGAATCATGGCTCTTTGAACTAGATTTTATGGGGGAAATGGCCGGATTTACATTGAGTAATGAATGGCCATTCCAAACAGTTCTTCAAGATTCACGATGGACATTCTACAGAGTCGGCTTATTCAATGCAATTCGCGTAGTTATCCTTAGTATAATAGGTAGCACGATTATTGGTGTTTTTGTTGGTGTTTCACGTTTATCACGAAATAAATTATTATCAGGCCTTGCAGAATCATATGTGGAATTCTTCAGAAACATGCCCTTGGTAGTTCAATTATTTTTCTTGTATACAGTAGTCCTAGGTGCGAACTTGCCTAAATTTGAGTTTGTGCAAGACAATACACTCTTTGGATGGGTCTATTGGAGTAATAGAGGAATTGTAGGTCCTGGAGCTGGTATAGAGGATATGAATTATTTTTTAGGAGCCTTTGCAGTTTATCTTGGAGCAAGAACTTACATTCGTTTTTCAGAAAGAATAGAGGGCACAAAATCCGTCGATATTTGGAACCCAATATTATTTTTTATAGAATTCAGGATGGTTCGTCATCTGCTGGCAACCGTTATACGACGATTTGTTAAAAATCAGACCGATCCACTTCCTACAATTTCAAAACGCAGTATCAAAGTTAATTCTAAATTTTCATTAGTAGTAGATATTCTTTTCTCCCTATCAATTTTAATTGTAATTTATGGCCTCTTTAATGCCGTTGAATGGAATTATAAGATTTCTTTTATAGATGGTTTGTTAGAAAAAGAATCCTTTTCCATGTTTAAAATTGGAGTAATTATGTTAATTGTAGCCGGATTACTTAGATTCAGATTGGATTCTGCAGGATTGAATAATTTCACAGAAGACGATTCAGCTGAAGGCCAGAGAAATCGTTCGATACTTTGGGGGGTTACAATTCTTCTTATGTTTGCTTTCTCCTATATGGCTATTTGGTATGAACAGCCAAATTTGATTACAGAAAAAAATGGTGAGCCCATATCGTGGGGTTTATGGAAGTTTGAAGAAGGTACAAATCAAACAATTTCCTCAGTATTTCTTAGTTTGTGGATTGGTTTGACCCTGTATACTGCAGCCCAGATAGCTGAAATAGTTAGAGGCAGTATCCAGTCTTTACCACGGGGTCAAATTGAAGCTGCAATATCTCTAGGTTTATCTCCATATCAGCGCCTTAATCTGATAATTCTTCCCCAGGCACTACGTAGCATGATTCCTTCTCTGACGAATCAATATCTTAACTGTTGGAAAAATTCGAGTCTTGCATTCGTTGTTGGTTTCAGTGATTTCTATGCTGTATTCTCAACTATAGTTAACAATGCAGGACAAGCCGTTCCAGTATTCATCATGATTCTAGCGACTTACCAGGCCGGCAGTCTAACAATTTCGGCAATTATGAATTATATTAATAGTAACGTAACGAAGGTGAAAATTTGAGTTTTAATTTACTAATTTTCTTTTTGTTTTTATTTGTTTTAATTCCGGTTTTAGTTAAAAGCTTCAATCTCGATCCTGATAAGAAAATTCCTGAATTTCTCAATGAGGCATCTGCCAAGATTCCTCAAATAGAATCTAATTGGCAATCTATTTTTATCAAAATAGCCTTTGCGTTTGCAATATTTATGGAATATATATCTCTTAAATATGAAGATCTTTCGTATACGCCATTTTTAGCCCATACATTGAGTCTTCTTATATTTGCTTACGTGGGATATTTACTATCAGATGAGTTATTTGACACACCTTGGAATTCGGCCATTACTCTAATTTCTTTCTTTTTTGTTTTTACTTTACTTTCTGGAATAATAAACTTTATTTTTGTTGAAACTGATTGGACTATTATTTGGATGAACAGGCGAACTTTGATTGTAGGTCCTAATTTCATTTCACAATTCGGTGATGAAATATGGAGGCTTTGGCCACCTTTTTACCTTCTAACGATACTTGTAGGTTCTGCATATGGAAGTTTGGGAGAGGGGCGAGGTAAATTTTTGATTCCTTATTCAATTTTTAGTATAGCTACAATAATATTTCTTCATTATGATGCAGATTATGACTCTGCATCTAAAGGAGGTTTGGTAACGAATAGAGGTTTTGATGATGGCAAGGCACTTCTTCTTTTGATTGGAGGTCTTGGATTAGGTGGCATTTCATTCCTACTTTCTAACAAATATTACAAGGATGCAGAAGAATATAGAATCAATTATTTTCAAAATACCTTAATCAATACAGCAGTGATAGGATTCATTGGGATGATTTTTATTTTGGATCCGCCAGGAGAGTCAACTGATGATTACTTTTGGAACTCCGAGGGGCTTCTTGGTACTGGCGTCAAACCTGCAGCTTGGGGGGGACTCGTTCTTAATCTGATTTTTGCTTCAGCAGCTTTGGTTGTTGGTTTTGGAATTGGAATAGCATTGGCGTTTGGTAGACGAAGTAACTTACCTGTTTTCTGGATTCCAAGTGTCGGGGTAATAGAAGTGATTAGATCTGGCCCCCTCGTGGCTTGGCTTTTCTTTGCACAAATTCTGGTTCCAGATTTGTTAGATCCTGTTTGGGAAGCCGATATCGCTTCTCGTGTTATTCTGGTTCTTTCTTTATTCTTTGGCTGTTATCTTGCCGAAGTTCTTAGAGGAGGCCTCCAAGCGGTTCCGCACGGTCAATATGAGGCAGCTACAGCTCTTGGTTTGAGTCCAATTCAAACAAAATTACAGATAGAATTACCTCAAGCAATACGAACTACTTTACCAGCAATTGTAAGTATGATGATAGGAATGCTAAAGGATACCTCATTAGTTTACTTTTTTGGTATATATGACGCATTCAGAGTTGCTAAGGATTTACCTGCCCAATGGGATTTCATTGGACAACATGAACAATCATTACTATTTGTTGGCATGATTTTCTGGACATTATCTTTCTACCTTTCAAAAGTATCAAAACGAATCGAAAAGAATCTTGGATTAACACATGAAGGTGGAGGTGAGGCAACGTGAGCACTGATGCGATTATATCAACTAAGGATGTTACAGTCAATTATGGTGATTTTCAGGCTCTGAAAGGTATTACAATGGACGTTGGAAGAGGCGAGATAGTAGTCATTATGGGTCCTTCGGGATCAGGCAAATCGACGTTTATCAGAACTTTGAACCGTCTTCAACCGCAGACAACAGGTCAAATAGTAATTGACGGAATAACGGTCGATGAGAAGACTAGTATCACAGACCTAGGCGTTCTTCGAACGGATGTAGGGTTTGTGTTCCAGCAATTTAATTTGTATCCGCACTTGACTGTTAAAGACAACATTACGATGTCTCCAAGGAAAGTCAAAGGTTTGTCTAAGGAAGAGGCTGACAAAGTAGCATTGGAACTTCTTGAGAGAGTCGGTATTCCTGAACAGGCAAACAAGTATCCTTCTATGCTTTCAGGTGGACAGCAGCAACGTGTAGCTATAGCCCGCGCTTTGGCGATGGATCCAAAGATTATGCTCTTTGATGAACCTACCTCTGCACTGGATCCAGAGATGATTAAGGAAGTATTGGATGTTATGATTGATCTTGCCAAACGAGACATTACTATGATTGTCGTAACACATGAAGTGGGTTTTGCTGTAGAAGTTGCCGATCGGGCAATTCTCTTTGATGAAGGAATGTTACTGGAAGAGGGCCCTCCTGAAATTTTATTCAGAAAACCAAAGCACAAACGCACCAAGGTGTTCATAGAGTCATGTATCTCTCAGATGCAGAAGGATATGCAGATTAAAATGGAAAAAGCAAGGTCTGCTAGTGAGGCCAAAAGCGATTTCCTAGCTAAGATAAGTCATGAACTGCGAACCCCTCTCAATGCTATTATAGGATATAGTGAGATGTTAATGGAAGATGCAAGCGATGAGGGCTTAGACGTTTTTGTAGAAGACTTAGACAAGATACATTCTTCAGGTACACACCTTTTAACTCTAATTAATGATCTTCTTGATATTTCCAAGATTGAGGCAGGGAAGATGGAGTTGCATTTGGAAGATTTTAAACTGAAAGATTTGATTTCATTGATAGAGGCTACAACTAAGCCATTGTTGGATAAGAACTCTAATAAATTCGTTGTAAAGATAGACAAGTCAATCGAAACAATGAAAAACGATGAAACAAAATTAAAACAGGTTTTACTTAACATGATAAGCAATTCTTCTAAGTTCACTAAGGAAGGTACGATATCCCTAATAATCAGTGAAGAGGTTAAGAATAGGATAAAATTCGAACTTTCCGATACAGGTATTGGAATGACTGAAAATCAACTGAAAAACGTATTTGAGGAATTTACTCAGGCAGAGACCTCTACATCGAAGGATTATGGCGGTACGGGCCTAGGTCTTCCCATTTGTAAGAAGATAACAGAGTTGATGGGTGGAAAAATAGAGGTTCAAAGTAAAATAGGGGAGGGTACTACTTTTTCAATAACCATACCAAAAACAATAAAGGAGAAACCATGACGAAAATACTTTTAGTTGAGGATAATGAGATGAACAAAGATATGTTAAGCAGGAGATTAATAAAAAAAGGATATGATATTGTTTTTGCAATGGATGGTCAAGAAGCAATTGATATGGCTAAAAGTGAGATGCCAGACATAGTTCTGATGGATATGGGGTTGCCCGTGAAAGATGGACTGGAAGCCACTAGAGAAATAAAAGCCGATGAACAAACAAAAGATATTCCAGTAATTGCATTGACCGCCCATGCAATGGGTGAGCATCGCAAGAAGGCAATGGACGCAGGCTGTGATGAATACGAGACTAAGCCGGTAAGATTACCAGAACTTTTAGAGAAAATTCGGACTTTCACATGAATGCCAGTAAAGATTCTATCATAGACACAAAGGGTGTAACCGTCAGTTTTGGAGATTTTCAGGCTTTAAAAGGGATAGATGTAGAAATTAAACAAGGCGAAATTATTGTAGTTTTAGGACCCTCAGGTTCAGGTAAATCCACATTCATACGAACTTTAAATCGTCTTCAACCGCACGATGGCGGTAGAGTAATCGTAGATGGAATAGAGATAAATGAAGACACTACAGTTTCAGACTTGAAGCATGTTCGTTCAGAAATTGGTTTTGTATTTCAACAATTTAATTTATTTCCACATTTAACAGTATTAGAGAATGTTGCACTTGCTCCTCAGAAAGTTAAGGGAATGAAGAAGAGCGAAGCCGAAGATTTGGCTTTTGACCTTCTAGACAAAGTAGGCATTCCTGAGCAGAAGAACAAGTATGCTTCTGCATTATCTGGAGGTCAACAGCAGAGAGTAGCTATTGCTAGAGCTTTGGCGATGGACCCAAAGATTATGCTTTTTGATGAACCCACCTCTGCTTTAGATCCTGAAATGATTAAGGAAGTGTTGGATGTTATGATTGATCTTGCCAAACGAGATATTACGATGATTGTCGTTACTCACGAAATGGGCTTTGCGAAAGAAGTTGGAGATCGCATAATGTTCTTTGATGAAGGGCACTTAGTCGAGGAATCAACACCAGATGTGTTCTTTGACAATCCTGTGGAAGAAAGAAGTAAATTATTCTTGGAACAAATACTATAGATTCCTTGTTTCTGAGTTTAAAGTTCTCTTGGCAGGAGTAATTCTTCTAAATTCCAATTCTCTTTTACTTTCCAAGATTCATTTGATTTCTTTATGGTAAGTAATGCCGTTGCAGCAGTAGGCATCCTGTGCCATTCTCCACATAGATATGATAGAAAATCAGCACAACCGGGATTATGTCCCAGAATCATAACAGTTTCACAATCTAAATCATCAGGTAAATTCTTTCGAATTTTCTTTGGGCTACTATGATAAAGTTTATGTAAATATTCGACCTCAACTCCTTCAATGTGTTTATCCATTCTAGCCCATGTCTCTTTAGTTCTCGTAGAATCACTTGAGTATAATTTATTTGGAATCCATTCTAATCTAATTAATTCCTTAGCAATTTTTACAGCCGCTTTGCGCCCTCTCTTGTTCAAAGGTCTTTCATGATCGCTGAGATTATGATATTTCCATGAACTTTTGGCATGCCTCATTAGTATTAGTCGAGTTGTCATTTTTTCCCTATTTTTGAATAATAATTTATTGCAGCTTCAGAGATATCAGTTGAATATGCAATTGTCCTCATAATAGCATCCATGGCTATAGAAAATTCAAGAGGGTGTTCCATCTCTTTTTTGTATCTGTTTTCGAAGTATTTTTGGGCTTTTTGCATGGTTTTCTTTCCTTTATCGATTACAACGGTTGCTTTGCGTGGATTATTGTTGATGAAACTCTTCATAGAGTTTTTCATTATTTCGCCTGCATCTTTTGCTAAAGGTAGCATTTTTCTTCCAGGAATTAGTCCTGCAATATATCCTATTTCAGCAAGTCTACAAGCGTGATCAGCAATTCTTTCTAGATAACGCGCGACATTTGAGTAAACAACACCTTCGAAGGAGGATGCTTGTAAAGATCGTGATAGGCTCGAATCTTCGAGCATCATGTTGAACTGCCTTTCAATGAACCATTGTAGTTTATCAGCTTCTTTATCTCTGTCAACAACGTCTGCAGCTAAGTCTTCAGATCCTTCTAGAATTAGGATAGAATCATTATACATGGCACTGACAATTTTGTATAATCTTTTGATTGCTGTTCTGAAGGGCAATGCACCAGGATTAGACATATCGGTCAGAATTGCTTGTGTTGCTTCCTCTTCTATAATCTCTAATCCAATAACACTTGCCGAGAATTTACGTATGGTTTTTCTTTCTTTGACGGTTAGCCTTGGACTTCCTACAACTTTTATTTCAGTACTTCCTGCTAGATATACTCCGATTAAATCTCTGAAGAGGTGTTGACTTTCTTCATCATTGCATTTCACAGTTGAGATTTTCTTGTTTGGATCAGATTGACCAGGATCAATAGATATTGTCCCATCTGGTTGTTTTAACAACCTAACTTCTGAACCTGCATCGAGTTTGTTTTTCTTTATCCATTTCTTTGGTAGTGAGACTATCAAAGTAGAGCCTCCCGTTTTTTGTAATTTTCTGCTTTCCATGATTTTTAACCTATCTCTGTGCTCAGAGAGATATATAGTCTATATATAATATTTAGTATATATTTATTTATGGGCGTTTTAGAAGGATAATAATGTTTGGACTGGATTTGATGATATTCCTAGCGATAGTAATCGCAGGATACATGGCCTGGAACATAGGGGCCAATGATGTAGCGAATGCTATGGGTACTAGTGTTGGCAGTAAGGCCCTGACGCTGCGCAATGCGATAATCATTGCAGCAGTCTTTGAATTCTTGGGGGCTTTCTTTGCAGGTGATGCAGTTACCGATACAGTACGAAAAGGCGTTCTAGTTATATCTGAAGAGGATATGGCTACACTGTCAACCGAACTTTACTATGGTTTTATTGCATCAATGCTTGCAGCGGCATTATGGATTACATTGGCTACTCGTTATGGCCTACCTGTATCTACAACACACAGCATTGTTGGCGGAATAGTTGGTATTGGGATATTCATTGATCCAGATTTAATTGACTATAGCAAAGTCGGGCAGATTGTCATTAGTTGGGTTGCATCTCCTTTTCTTGGAGGAATATTGGCTTTCGGTTCATTCTACGTCATAAAAACGATGATTTTAGATACTGAAGATCCTATTGCACGATCAAGATGGATGGCACCTATTCTGGCCCTTCCAACTTTTTTTGTATTAAGTCTTGCATTACAATTCAAAGCGCTCAAATACGTTTTACCTAGTAATTGGCTTCCTTCAAAGAATTGTGCAGAAGGTTTGAGCTTTGTTGATTCTCTAGGTTCCTGTTTACCAGCACAAAGTTTGATAGCAGCTCTAGTTCTGGCACTCTTTTGCAGCATCATTCTTTATGTAATTTTACGCAATTATGAGTTTGAGGAAACGGGATATCAAGGCGTTGAAACAATTTTTGTTTGGTTGCAAGTTATTACAGCTTGTTACGTTGCATTTGCACATGGGGCTAATGATAGGAGTAATGCAATCGGACCTATGGCTGCAGTGTGGCAAGTTTTCAAGAGCGGATCATTAGGTTCAGAAGCTGAAGTTCCACTTTGGTTAGTACTTCTCGGAAGTTTAGGGATTGTGATAGGAATCACTACATGGGGCTATCGTGTAATGAAAACCATTGGTGAGAAGATTACCCACATTACGCCTACTAGGGGCTTCGCAGCTCAGTTTGCCGCAGCAACAACTGTTCTTATTTTTTCAATGCCCTTTTTAGCCATTCCAATCTCTACTACACATACGCTTGTAGGGTCTGTAGTCGGCGTTGGGCTTGCAGGAGGTGCTTCATCTGTTGACTTTCGCGTTTTTGGTAAAATAGCAGCTAGTTGGGTTGCAAGTATACCGGCAGCAGGCATCGGTTCAATGATTTTGTATGCAATATTCGGACTTAATGAAACCCGTTTCATTATTTCTGTTTTGATTATTATGTCAGTAATAGTATGGCTTGTCTACAATTCAATAAAATCAGGCCCAAAGGTTGAAATTGAAGTTGGGAATGGGGCCTAATAATGAAACTGTTTGAAAGTCGAATTGGTCCAAGCGTATTCAAATCATACTATAAACACGCACAGAGAGTCTTTGAGACGGTTGAAAACATGAACAATTGCGTGAAGGCAGCTTGTTCAGGATTAGCTGTGAAGAAACATATCAAAGCCACTTCTAAGTCTGAATTGAAGGCAGATAAGATTAAGAATAAGATAAGAGATATGCTACGAGGTGGTGTCAGACTGGCCGTTGACAAACCAGTCTTTCTGGATTTAGTCTCACGTCAGGATCGAATAGCAGACTATGCCGAGAATGTGACTGAGATATTGTCTTTCAGAGATTTGTACGACAATGCCGAAGCACGTTCTTTGGTACTTAATTTGGCCGAAGCAGTAACGGCAACAGTAGAAGAATATCAAAAAACAGTAGGAAGGTTCGAGTTTCTTTTAGAATCTGCCTTTGCTAATAGAGAGAAGGACATAATGCATGAACATATAGCTCAGGTAAATGAGCTAGAACACAAAGCAGACAAGGCCGAAGCCAAAGCCGCAGCATACGTATTCACAAATGGCGATGATCAGCCCTTAGCTGCAGCACACATGTATCGCTTAATACAGAGACTTGACGATGTTGCTAATGCTGCGGAGACTGCAGCTAATAGTCTTCTTCCAATAATATCAAAATAGCGAAATATTATTTGTCCGCTCCTTGAGTGGCTTTCCGTGAATCTGGACGTTCCATTATATTCGCAGACAATGGATTTCAGCTGTGGCCCTGCATGCGTTGCTATGGCCTTGAAATATTTCAATTTCGTAAGCGAAATGAATCGAGACCTTGAAGTCGAATTATGGAGAGAAACGATGGCGGTTGAGATGAAAGGTGCAGGAAGGTATGGCGTTTGCGCGCCTTTAGCAGTTAGGGGTCTTCACCCTCACATAATAACCGATAATCCTGGATTAGGTTTGATAGAACGTGCTAAGACATACGTCAAAGCTAGTAACGGCAATGAACATTACTTGGAATTTTTTCATGATATGCAAAAACGAGTTTGCGCCCTTAATGGAACAACTGAAGAGGTGCGTAAGCCAACTTTGCAGGATGTCCGTGAAGCACTTCAGGCCGATAGAGTTTGCATTGCCTTAGTTTCTACAATTATTTTTGAAGAGGAGGACGAAGATATTCCGCATTGGATAGTTATTACGGGTGAAGATAATGGGATTCTCACAGTCAATAATCCAATCGATGAAGATTCTTCAAAGACCCATAGACCAATTTATTTTGATGATTTATACACAAATGTAGAAATGTATAAGGAAACAACACTAATCTCCGTTGGCCAAAAAGCTCTCGACAAAGATTTGGTTCCAGAACCAGAATTATCAACTAAATATTTAGAATACGTTCGTTAAATGTAAGAGTACACCATCAGGTAGATCCCTACGACTATCATTATGACTCCACCAGCCATTTCAATTTGACGAGTAGATGCTTTCATTCTATCTACAATGGTACTTTCTGATGCAGCTACCATCATAGTAAATGCAACCATTAACGTACCTGCAGTAATTGAAAAAATAAGAAATACCAAAAGTCCTGTGATTATACCCTTTCCGATACTAGTAACCAGTAAACCAATCACAACTGGTGCTACACAACCAGCCGCAGCAGAACCATAGGCAACTCCATACCAGAATAGCCCAACCCTCGTCCCATCCGAATTGTCGGAGAAACTGAATTCTTTTCCAGTGATAGTATTGATTCCTTTTTCAATCCCATTTTTTGCAGCTTTCATTGGTGCTGAACTTCCAATGCCGGACAATAAATTACGGAAAGGTCTAACAATCTTCTCAGAATCATATTCCATTACCATAACTATTCCTAAGCCTACGAGTAGTAAACCTATCAACACTTCTAAACTACCAAGAATACCACTTTGTGATATAATCTCAGCAAACGGAATTAACAATATTCCAATTAGTAGTAAAACACTCATCAGACCAGCAGCTGCCGATAACCCATCTGGTAAAGTTTCCCTTGCGGCAGTTTCATCAAACTTGCCTTTTCGCTGTTTTTTATTTGCAAGGTAAAAAGACATGTATCCAGGGAGCATAGGGAATGAACAAGGAGAAAAGAATACCATTACTCCAGCCCCCACAGCAAATAGAAAGATTGAAGATTGTTGAAGATTGACAACACCACCTTGGCCAGTTTGTGCTTTGTTTACTTCCTTTGAAAGTTCATTTTCAGAAATTGGTCCAATATGGGAATACGTCATCATTCCTTTTTTATCTATAATAAATATTTTGGGCGTTCCAGTTACTTTGTAATCTAATGTTACCTCACCCTTATTTTCAGGATTATCGGGGTCAATATCTAGAGCATGTCTCCAACCATATCCTTCAGCATAATCTCTCAGAGTTTTTTCACTATCTTCACCAAAAACACTAACAGATATAATCACAACTTCATCATTATCCATTTTCTTTGAATAGGGTTCTAAAGCCTCTTTCACAAATTTTTCACACGGTTCACAAGTACTAAACATAAAGTCCAGAATCACGATTTTCTTGCCTTCATAGTCTGATAAGGCGAACCTCACCCCATCAGTATCTTTTAATTCAAAATCGGGAGCCTCATTATCTCCCCCTACCATTCCGTAAAGCACAATTGCTAAGATTAGAATGCTTACAGTTCCAATAGTAACAAGGATTTTATTGTCTAAGATAGATTGGTACCATTCATTTTCACCAATGCTCTCTACAAGATTATCCCAATTGGTTTTTTGCTTAGCCACCCGGTTTCACCTAGTTTTTTCTTCGGTTTAATCCAATAAATATAGCACAGAGGATTCCAATAATTCCAATTGCTGGTGAATCTTGTTCATTGTTACCAGTCCCAGTACCTTCGAATTGTTTTGCATCACTAGCTGCAAAGCCTTGCTTTCCATCTACTAGCAAAATACGATACCACACAGGATCACCACTGCTAAATTCAATAGATGCAGTAGCTACATTATTTTCATCAATTTGCATAGGCATTACTCCCCAAGATTCATCATTGTATGAACCATTATGGAAGTTATAAATCACATAGGCTGAACCAATTCCGTCTTCGTCTTCTAGGACAGCACTAACTTCAGCCACATTTCCACTTAGTTTCTCATCATAGCTAACAACCTTTGGAGGTTCATTTTGTTCATCATATGCTGTTGTTTCAGGCGTTGCTGAATTAGCAGCTCGTGGAGTATCAGCAGCATTACCGGTTTTTCCAGATGTTGTTGTTCTTGAGGTATCATCATTATCGTATACTACTGCTACAACTGAAATTTTAGCAGGATTAATTGGAGTTGGGATAGGGTGCTCCCCTTCTTGCGGATTTCCATCTCTATCTTCATGTCCACTCATATAGTCGATAGTATCTGGAATTACCCATTCTACTTGATGAGTCCATGTTTCTGCAGGTTGTAGCTCGACTTGTTCATTCGTCAATGCATTTTCTCTGAATACGTTATGAGTAAGGACTTCTTTCTCCTCTACAGAACTCCAAGCCATAATATCATCCTCTACTACAAACAGATATACACTTGAATCTAAAATGTCAGGATTTAATGGTGTAGTAATTCCACCCTCTCCAAGATAAGTCAAATTCACAGTAAAAACAAATCGGTCTTCTTTAAATTCTTGCCATACTCTTAATTCAGTTGGCTTGACATCTCTTTCACCACTTTCAAAATAGTGGTCCTTGTAAGTATCATATGTTCCATCTCCACCTCCTAATTCTTCAATGTAACCACCGTCAAACTGAGCATCAGGAGTACCTTGAACGGAATAGTGATTGTATCGGTCTTTTGATTCTTGACTAGCAAATTCGTCATCAGAACCGCCATTAATTTGGTGGAATGAAACAAAGGTTACTGGCTGTCCAGGTTCTTCTCTGAATTCTTTCCATAATTTTGCTACATCTGGGTCAATCCCCATACATGGAGGACATCCTAGACTGGTAAACTGTTCCATAATTGGTCGATGCGTCCATCCATTTGGATATTCATCTGGATCCTCATTAGAGGCTCCTGATGGAATAGAAATAGATGAAATCACAAATAGAAAACAGACAGTAATGGCTAGTAAATATCGGCTCTTGTTCACACTATCACCTTAATTAATGATTATAGGGGACGTATTTTACACTTTTGTTGTTATCTTATTCCCAGACTTCAGCAGGTCTTCGGGCCCACATAACAAATCCAGAGATTGCACCCAAAACAACAGCTCCAACACCTATTATCATGAGTGGTAATTCTTCTTTTTCAGAAGGAGGAGCTCCACCATCAGCACCTACAAATTGTATTACTTCTGTTTTACTAGATGTCTTATTTCCATCAACAAAAAGAACTTGATAGTAGATTTCATTATCTCCAGAATATGGAAGTACCGAAGTACCTGTAGCTCCAGCGTATGCATAACAGATCCCTGTTTCTTCGTCACAAACTTCTTCACCTTCTATTTTCATTTCATCAGTTGTCCATTCACCAGTGAAATTACTTGATTCATAGTTGTAAACAACGTATGATGTTCCAATTCCTTCATCAGCATCAAAAGTTGCTTGAATTTCAGCACCTTCATCTAAATATTTTTCAGTTTTAGTTTTTATTTCAGGAACGTCTCTTTCAGGATTATCATATTTAGTAGATTGAGGGGTCGCAGATTGGATAGATCTAGGAGTAGGATATGTGTCGTCTCCGTTTGAGTCTTGATCATTACCTGAGTCCGTGTCGTCTCTGTCAAATACAACAGCAATAGGAACGATTCTACCAGGATTAATTGGAATTTTTATGTCTCCAGTTATTCCATCACCATCCGTTTGTGTCGTTGGTACTTTCCAAACAGCGCTAGCGGACATAGACTCTCCTTCTTCCAAAGTAAATTCTTCATCATCAATAGCATATTCTCGAAATACCATTCTATTATTCCATATAGCATCTAAATATGAGGAATAAGCAGGAACGCCATCTTCAACCATAAATACGAAAAGTTCACCATTCAAATCAGAACTTTCTCCTAGAACATCATCTGGTTCAGTTGGTATTCCATCATCTCCGCCAGTTTGACCATGATATTCAATATCTACAGTTATTTTGAATTGTCCGGCTTCACCTTCACTTTCAGATCCAATGAATTCACTGTATATGTCTAAATCAACAATTTTGAAAGGTTCATCATTACCTTCTCCTTCTCTTGGCCCAGAGTCTTCAATTGCCTGAACATAATCTTGATAGTTTGATTCCCCCCCACCACCAACATATCGATAATTACCATCGAATTGAGCATTTGGAGTTCCCGTTTGACCATAATGATCTCTCATACGGGATTTTGATTGTTCAGTATGGAAGGGGTCATCTCCAGCCCCACCATTTGTTTGGTGGAAAACAATTACATTGTATGGATTAGATTCATCTCCTTCTACATCATGTATTACTTCATCCATTGCAGGATCAGCATATGACATACAATATACACAGCTTAAACTGGAAAATAGTTCAACAAATGGCCGATGTGTCCAATCATTAGGATAAGTCCGGTCTGAATCTTTGGTTTGAAAGACATCAGATTCTTCAACTAAGCCTGATGAGCATGGCGTACAAAATGAAAGTGCAATAGCCATGACTACAGCTAGCTTAATAGATTCTAACATATTATTTGATTCACTTGGTGATATATTAGATTATTGCTTGGCGCGGGGAGGGGGA
>CAZOEZ010000012.1:20290-32768 GCA_964578995.1 uncultured archaeon | reverse complement strand
TATTAGTTGATTTCGATCATATGCCTACTGAATCAGATGAACAATTATTGATTGACGAAGTTGGATTTGAGCCTTCTTGGAGATTTCATCATATACCTATAATTGCAGGCACAATAGAAACTGAATTACTTGATGATTTATTGAATGTCCAGGGCGTAGTGTTTTTGACATTAAATGGTGAGTTGAGAATTGCTCTTGATAATGCGATTGGAATTCATCATGTAGATACTGTTTGGGATTATGGCTATACTGGTGAGGGAATTAGTATTGCAATAATTGATACAGGTATTGATCCATTACACGTTGGATTGAATGATTTTGATGATGATCCTACAACAAATGACCCTAAAGTTGTTGCATTTTATGACGCGTTAGACGATAGTGGAGATGATGGCAGTGGAGAAACAGAACCTTATGATGATCAAGGCCATGGTTCACATTGTGCAGGAATATCAGCAGGTACTGGTGCAGTTGATGAGAACCCGATGGGTGGTGATGATTCAAAGCCCTACAGAGGGGTAGCTCCTGATGCTTGGCTAGTTGGAGTTAAAGTGTTAGATAGTGGTGGCTCGGGAAGTTTTGCAGAAGTTATGAGAGGAATGGAGTGGACTATAGATAACAAAATCAAATACAACATAAGAGCTGCTTCGATGTCCCTCGGAGGAGTCTGGTTAGTTGAGTTAACCCAAGAACAAGAAGAACGCATTACTCATCTTGCAAATGAGATGGTAGCTGCAGGGATTTCTTTGATGATTGCAGCAGGTAATAGTGCAGGGTATGGGACAATAGGTACTCCTGGGGCTGCAAAGGATGTGATCACAGTAGGAGCTACTGAGGATAGTAAAGACTTAGCAGTTTATTCCAGTAAAGGGCCTACACACGAAGGTCAAATAAAACCAAATGTAGCTGCAATTGGTTCTGCAGTAATGTCTGTGGAGGCCAATAGTGGCAACGGTTATGCCTCATATTCTGGTACAAGTATGGCAACACCAATGGTAGCCGGTATGGCCGTTTTACTTTTGCAAGCAAATCCTGATTTACAACCTTTAATGATTAGAACAATTCTTGAATCAACGTCTGAATTCATGTGGTTGAGCCATCCAGTTAGACCTAACAATGATTATGGTTGGGGCTTTGTGTTAATGGATACTGCGTTGGAAGAAGCAATCAAATATGATGCATCACTTTCTATTAACATAAGTGCAGATACTTCTGTTATTTACTATGAAGGGAATGAAACAGACGGCGGTAATGACACAGCATCTAGGTTTTACGTACATGAGAATGAGAAATTATATTTTGATGTTGAAGGCAATGTATCACATATAGAGTGGAGAAATATTTTGATAGAGAATATATGGCATTCTGTAGAATCTTTATCTGAGATTGACGTAATGGAAACTCAATTAGGGACTGGAAATCACACAATATGGGTTCGAGCCGTAAGTTCAGAGGGTATTAGTGCTCCTGTCACAGTTCCTCTAAACATTGATGATCCTGTAGAAAGTAAAAAAGAGGACTCACCTTCGATACCATTTAGCTTTGTTGTTTTTACTTCGTTAATGATAGCTTTGTTCAAATCTCGAAGAACATAATTGATATATATCCCTTTGACAGGGAAATGCTATGCAAGAATTCAATGTATCTTTGACAGATAAGCCAGGGGAGTTAGCTCAGGTAGCTTCTGCGGTTGGAGATGAAGGAATTAACATACTAGGTTGTGTGGGCATGGGCCGTTCTACAGCATCAGTTACTATGGTCACCGATGATGAAGAAGCAACAAAAAGTGTTCTCAAATCAATGGGACGAGACTTTGAAGTTAATGAATTAATTTTGACATCTTTGCCGAACGAACCGGGTGCACTTGCAGGGATGGCTACTAAATTAAGTGATGCAAATGTAAACATCAAGTCATTTTACATAATGAAAATGGAATTAGATGTAGCAGATGTGGCTATGACCACAGATAATCCTTCCAAAACTAAAGAGATATTAGGAATATAAGTAAAATGAAGGTTGATCTTCACGGTCTACCTTTGTCCGAGGCTAAACTAAAGTCACAAATATCTGTAGCTGAAGCTTGGTCTAATGGTTCTTCCACAATTGAATTAGTACATGGGCATAATTTGGGTACTGCAATCAAAGATTATATTCAGCAGGGGAATCTTATTGCAGATATTGAGCGAATATATCCTGAAATTTCTAATTTGGTATTGAAAGATAAGGGCCTAGGTTCGACGATAGTAAAGTTTAAACGAAGCTGAATTATTGATTACTATGGACACTGCGGCTCTGTTAGGAATGTCATTGGTGTGTGCAATGGGAGCAATGTCTCCAGGCCCAAGTCTAGCAGTTGTTTTGAGGAATACAATTTCAGGAGGACGTACTCAAGGCGTTATGACTGGCATAGGTCACGGTATAGGTTTTGGAATATATGCTATGATTGCAGTAACCGGTCTTTCAGCTATTTTGATAGCAGATGAAACTAAGTTTGATTTACTTCAGTGGGCAGGGGTTGTAGTTCTACTCTGGCTATCATACAATATGTTGACATACCAGCCTTCAGGCAATCCAGAAGAACATCAAAGTAGTGGTCGCCGAGGATTTGTAGAAGGTTTCATGATATCTTTTCTTAACCCTAAAATCCTAGTTTTCCTCGTAGCAGTTTTCAGTCAATTCATAGATCCTCAAATGACAGACACAGATCGCGTGACTATGGCTGTTGTTGCAGGAATTATAGACACAACTTGGTATGTGTTAGTTGCAGCAGTATTGTCAGGAACTACAGTTATTGACAAACTAAGAGATAATTCTACGATAGTAGATCGAATGATAGGGTCAGTTTTGTTGATTCTAGCTATGGTTCTGATTGTTAAATCCGTAATTTAGAGTATAACTTAATACCTAGTCATTGCTAGACTGGTTATGAGGACAAGTCATCAGATAATATATGAGGATTCATCGTCATTATCTGGTATTGAAAATAGTTCTATTGATTTAGTTGTCACTTCTCCTCCATATCCTATGGTTTCTATGTGGGATGATGTATTTGGAGAGCTAGATTCGAATATTAAAATCCAGATGGGAAAAGGAGATTATGATGCGGCTTTCGAATTAATGCATCAGAAATTAGATAAGACTTGGAAATCTGTTTTTCGTGTTCTAAAAGAGGGAGGTATTTTGTGCATAAATATTGGAGATTCTACACGCACTTTGGATGATATTTTCAAACTATATAATTCTCATTCACGGATTTTGAATTATTGTATTTCTATAGGTTTTAGTTCATTGCCATCAATTCTTTGGAAGAAGTCAACAAATTCTCCAAACAAATTTATGGGTTCTGGTATGTATCCAGTAGGTTCTCATGTTACGTTGGAGCATGAACACATTCTAATTTTTAGGAAGGGCCCGAGGCGTGAATTTCGGACCAAAGAGGAAAAAAACAATAGGCATGAAAGCGCTTTTTTTTGGGAAGAAAGAAATACATGGTTTTCAGATACTTGGAGAGGTATGCAAGGCAAATTACAGGATATTTATAGTAATGAAAGAGAGCGTAGTGCAGCATTTCCATTTGAGTTGGCTTATCGGTTAATTAATATGTTTTCTGTAAAAAATGACTTAGTTCTCGATCCATTTCTTGGAACCGGGACTACTACGAAAGCAGCAATATGTTCTCAAAGAAATTCAACAGGATTTGAATTGTCTGAGGGTCTTTCTGAACTGATTGAGAAAGAGATATTGGAATCTAAAGAATTTTGTAATAATCACATTACGAATAGATTCAATTCACATTCAGATTTCACTACGGAAAGAATTAATTCTGGGAAGGAGGTCAAACACAAATTAATAAATCACAATTATTCTTGTGTTAGTATGCAAGAATCAAAAATTTTAATAAATAATATTTCTGAGATTAGGCAATCTTCAGGTAATTTTACAGTAAATTACGAAAAACTAATCGACTGAATTAGCTTCTTCAAGTGAGTTTATGGTCTTCCATACCCATATTGGACCAACGATTGCAGATACGCCTATAGAGATTGCAATTGAATACCAAATATATTCGATATCATATCCATTGATTGCAAAATAATAGGCTAATGGTGCTGAAATCAATAATACCCTTAGGGCTGTAATAATTAAAACAGGTAAACCTTGTCCAAGTCCCTGCATTATTCTACCACAAGGCATGGCGATTCCAACAAAAGGATATGCAAAACAGAGGACCTGTAGTGCCCCTACTCCTATTTCTTCAATAATGGGATCGTCAGTGAATAGACCCATGATATATGGAGCTGAAAAAAACACAATTAGTGATGCAACTGCTACAATCGTAAAAGCCCTACTAATACCATAGACAATAATTTCTCTAACTTTGTCCATTCTTTTAGCTCCTGAAAACATACCTACTGTTGTTACAAGTCCTGTTGCTATCCCCATTATTGGTAAGAACATCAGCATGTCAAGTCTACCTGAAATAGTGTAAGCAGCTACATAATCAGGTCCATATCCATCGACTAAAATTTTATTGAACACACCTTGTCCAAAAGACATGATTATCATTGAAATTGAGGATGGGATACCAACCCACAATATTTCTTTCATCATTTCTGGTGAAAAACTAAAATTTCGCAGGTCGAAACTGATGTATGCGTGATCTCTCCAAAATAGCATGTAAATGAATATCGAAAATACAACAATTTGAGAGACTACAGTAGCCATAGCTGCACCTTCAACCCCCATTCCAAATCCAAATCCACCATATTTTTCTAAATCGAAAATAAAAATTGGATCTAATATTACGTTTAGAATAGTTCCTATTGCAGCAACCATTACTGGAAATTTCATATCGCCTTCTCCAGCCAGTATAGAACGGAATACAATAGAGAAAACAATGAATGTCATACCGTAACAAGTAACTTTTAGATAACTCCATGATTCATCAAGCATTTCACTAGGTGCTCCTAACGTGGAGAGTACATCTTTACCCAACATTAATCCAAAAACAGTCAGTGTAAGTCCTAAAAAGAGTCCAAGCAAAATACCATGTTCAGCAGCATTATCTGCACGTTTTTTGTCTTCAGCACCAATCGCTCTTGATATGGAAGAAGTCAATCCAGTTCCTACTCCAAAAGTTATACCCATTACAAAAAAGTAAAGCGGCATATTGAAGGCTACAGCAGTGATTGATTCACCCCCTAATCTTCCAATAAATAACATGTCGACTATTGAATACATAGTCTGTATAGCCATCCCAGCCATTACAGGGAGTGCTATGCTCCATAGAGCTCTTTCAGGTTTTTCTAGAAATTCCTGAAGTCTAGATTCATCATTGCTTTTCACTTAAAGACAGCCTAATCCTTCCTATTTAGTATAATTGATGATTAAATCTATAATTTTTTCTCTAATAGTTCAGCAAGTGCGATAGCATTTCCATTACATTCTTCTAGTTCTTTTTTTGTGGCTAGCATAATATAATTGGTACTTGTTTTACCAACTATACAGGGTGTATTTCCTTTAGTATAATCCATCAATTTTTCGTTTCTTTCGTTTAGGTGTACAAAGCTAATAGGAACTCCAAGTTTTTGTTCACATTTTTTCCAAACATCTTTCTTTCCTTTATTATTGTGAGTAATATCGCAAAGTGCACAATGTGAACCACCAAAGAATTTCCCAGTCGCGTATTTCAATTCACCTAGTATTCCACCATCTGCGTGATATACTCCTATAATTTTGTTTATTCCGGGCATTGGTTTTCACTTTTCTATTACAAAGAATTCTAGTTAAAATATAAATTAGAACTGGGATAATAATAGGTACGCTTAAGGTTATATCCCTGATTATAGGCTTAGATTTCAGTGAACTCTAGCGAAGACAAGGAAGAGATTAATCCTCCAACTGAATTGTATGCATATCACGCTACTAGCTCGTTTGCGCATGATACGGCGATGCCCTATCTTAGTTATTTCGCGGTGAGATTAGGAGCATCCTTCGAACAGATTGCATGGATGAATTCTCTGATGAATCTGCTTCCAATGTCTCTTCAGCATTTTTGGGGCTGGATTTCAGACAAAAAATCTGTAAGAACGTATTGGATTATTGCAGGCTCGATTTTAGCATCTTTAGCGCTTTACTTACTTTCAGAAGTCCAGAATCCAAATGAAATGATATTTCTAGTGGTAGTATATTCCGTTGCATATTCAATTATCATACCAACTTGGTCAGCGCTTCAGGGTGATTGGATGGCGCCATCTAGACGAGGCAGTACTCTGAGTAAGTTCCATGTCATAGGTGGTCTTATGGGGCTCATTGGGTCGTTAATTGCTATCTATGTAATATCTCGTTATGACTCAGATTCATCAGATTCTTTCAGACCATTGTTTGTTTTAGCAGCATTTGCGACTTTTCTTGGCGGTCTAATCCTAATTCGAGTACCGTATCGAGATCCTACCAAAACTCCCGATTTGATTCTTACAGACGAGGTAAGGAAAGAGTATTCAGATACTTTCAAAAGTTATGTTAGAGCTCAATCATTTTACACATTAAATATGTCTTTAATCTGGCCATTATTTGCAATAATATTGATAAAAGTTCTAGAGGTAGACAACATGGTTCTTGTTGCTTTTAGTGTAATAGGTGCCGTATCTGAGATGGCATTTCAGCCGATAATGGGTCGATTGGTTGATCGTGTTGGGCCATTACCTGTCTTAATAATGAGTCGAATTGGATTTGCAATTTTACCATTTATCTATGCTTTTTTCCCTGATATCCGAGTCATGATTGCATTACAGGTGGTTATTCTCGGCCCTTGTTTCAGTGCATTCTTGATAACCTCTAATGCGATGGTTTTGGATCTTGCACCAAATAAAGAAAGGGCCGCATACTTCAGTTATTATAACACTAGAATTGGAATAACTACTTTCATTGGAGCACTGAGTGGAGGTTATATTGCCGGTAACATAGAAGATTTTTCAGGTTCTATTTACGTAATTGATAGATTAATGGATTTCAGTCTGATTGACCATTCAGATTACACATGGCGTGCTATTTTCATAATATTTTTGATATCAGGTATTGGAAGAAGTATTGGAACACTTCCATTTCTTAAGTTAAGAATGCCAAAGAAGTATCCTGGATCTATTCATTTTGTGGATAGACTAATGGAATTCAGGATTTTCCGCCGTCGTTAATTGTAATATTTTTGTAACAATGAATGAAAGTGGTGAACTCCAATTTCTCTTTTGGGAGAATATCTTCCTCTATCATAAGAATTAGATTTAATGCCTTTCTGTACAGATTCAACTATTTCTCCGTCCTCAAGTTCTACTTTATCCAAATCACCACCAGCTCCTTTTCCCATTAATTCTTCTTTCCAGACATAAGTAAAATATTCTATTTCGGTATATTCAGGAGATTTTGGTTTTACAACATTTATGGACAATCCCCAAGGATAAAAATTAAACATCATATTTGGGAACAAAAAGAAATAGTATGCAGCCACATTCTTACCGTAATCTTGATGATTTTCAGGTAAATCAAAAGTATTCTCACCATCTTTACCGATACCAATCTGTAGAACAGTATTGTCAATTCCCTGCGTAAAATAGTCTTCGTACTCTAATTCTTTATTCAGATCCTTGTGGACAAAGGGGATGTGAAAACCTTCCAGATAATTATCACAATAAAGAGCCCAATTTGCATTCACTTTGTATTTTCTAGATAGTTTAGGTTTGTATTTGAATTCATTCACTGGCAACCAATCTAACCTTTCAGCCATTGGTCCAATAAGTTCCGAAAGATCACATTTTTTGTCATAGATAATAAATATTAGATTCTTCCAAGATTCCATCTCAATTTCAGGCAAGTTATCGTCTTTACTTGGAAAATCAGTTACATCATCAAATTCCGGCATGAATTTCATTTTTCCGTCTATTTCAAACTGCCTACCGTGATATCCACAAACCAAGGTTTTGGTTTTACACGAATCATCACACACAATATTTCCTCGATGGGTACAAACATTAGATAAACATCTAATATTTTCATTATCTTTTGTTAGAACATATGGTTCATTCACCATTCCTTCCAATAAAATTCCGGGATAGGCATTGTTTTTTTCTAATAAGTCTTTATCTCCAATAAATTGCCAACTTCGGTCGAATAATTTCTTTAGTTTTCTGTAAATCTTGGGGCTATGATAAAATTTTGAAGAAATAGTTTTTGCTTTTCTAATATCGGAATCAACGTTAATTTTCATTTCCGTTATTAACGTCTTCGACCGCCACCACTACTTCGGCCACCGCCACCACTACTTCGACCACCACCACCACTTCTTCTGGTGGGTGTGTGCCTTCGTTTAGAACCTCCTCGATGATGGCGATTGTTTCCAAAGTAACCACCTCCGAAAGGTCCTCCTCTTCCGAAAGGCCCCCAACGTCTTCCAAAATCTCTGCCTCCCGATACAGCATTTCTAGCTTGACTAATGATAATTCCAACAATAATTATAGGAAAACACATCATTCCACCAAGACACATTAAAAAATATCCAACGAATCCCATTGGATCTCCAGGCGGTTCAACAAATTCACTATATGCCTCTGAAGGACTTTCAGGATTATAAATCAAACTTACCGTTGAATTAAGTGAAATACTACCATTAGCTGCTTCTTCGTTCCAGTAATCGGTGAAGTTTTCAAATAATCGTTCTTCATTATCTCCTCCATCTTCTTTAAGCTCATCAACCCAATGACTTTCCCAAAACTCGACATATTCAGTAGTTTGATATGTCTTTTGATCCACAGAATATTGAGTTGTCAGGTCTATTGCAAAAACAAATTCTTTCCAGCATTCCCAATCATCTTCCCATCCATCGTCATTTTCATCCTCGCAAAATTCACCATCAATGAACGTTTTACTATTGGTTTGCTCGATTATAGTTCCTTCAGTTTCAGGCCATTCTGATGGGTTTGATTTAGATTCACCCGAACTTAACATAAGAGCGACCATTGCAGAAGCAACTATTGCAAAAACAACAAATGCCGCAATTATTAACCCCCAATTTAAATCACCATCAAGCCATGATACACCACTTCCGCTCTCATCTTCTCCCGGTAGTGCATATTCATCATTGTCATCTTTTGGTATTCTATAACTTCCACTTTTTGAGCCAGTTTCAGTAGGTGTTTTTGATGAAGCGTATTTGTCGTTATCATCGCCACTTCTCCATTTGCGGTATGCTTCACTATCCAGTTCTATGTCTTCGTCTTCAGCCAAATTTATCCATTATCCTGTCTAAAAAGGAAGGCTTTTCTGAATCCAATTCTCTTAACTCTTCCCATAGTTTCCTTGTTTTCCCATTTGGTTTGGGTACTTTAACATTTATCCTAACATGTTGGCTTCCAACTAAGCTTGGTCTAGAGATATCAGGCATCCCCTTTCCCTTTAGTCTAAGAACATCTCCAGACTGTGTTCCTGATGGAATCTTCAGTTTGACATTACCTGATAATGTTGGTACTCTTAGACTATCTCCCATTACAGCTTGAGCAGGTGTAATTTCTAAATCTAGAATAATTTCATTATCTTGTCTTTTAAAAACATCATGTTTTTTCATATTTACTACAATGTACAAGTCACCTTTTGGTCCGTTATTTGGCCCGGCACCGCCTTGCCCTCTCATCCTTAATCTATACCCGTGATCTGCACCAGGTGGAATTTGTAATTTTATTTTCTTTTTTACAGCTATTATTCCTGAGCCACGACATACACTACATGGTTTGTCAACTGTTTTCCCACTTCCTTTACAATCAGAACATTCGCTTGTACTAACTGTAGACATAAATCCCCGTCTTACCATTTTCTGGACCATTCCCTGCCCTCGGCAGGTATTACATGTTTTTGCAATGCCGCCTTCTGCAGCTCCAGAACCAGTACATTTGTCACAGGTTCCATCTCTTGGAATTTCGACTTCTTTTTTTATTCCTTTATAGGCTTCTTCTAAGGTTAAAGTAACATCATAGCGTAAGTCATCTCCTCGGTTGTCAGGACCTCTTTGACCCCCTCCAAAGAATTGTGAAAATATATCCCCCACACCTCCTCCTCTTTGTCCTCCACCAAAGAGTTGACCAAATATGTCGGAAATATCAGCACCATGGCTGAATTGATCCCATGAGAATCCACCTCCATCAAAATCGACTCCTTTATGGCCAAATCTATCATATCTTGATCTTTTATCTTCATCTGCCAAGACTTCATAGGCCTCAGAGATTTCCTTGAATTTCTTTTCGGCTATTTCTGGACTTTCTTTACTCGCGTCTGGATGATGTGTCCTAGCTAATTTTCGGTAAGCTTTCTTGATGGTTCTTTCATCAGAATCTTTTGCGACTCCCAGAATTTCGTAATAATCTCTTTTAGCCATAAGCGTTCGTCCTATTTTGTGCTTTTAATAAAACTTTAGAATTGTCTATTTGCTATTCCTCTGGTACCTAAAAAGAGCATTATTAAGGTTATAATGATGATTATTAGCATTGAAGTTAGTGGTTCAGTTGCTATGATATCATCTTTGCTGTTAACTAAATTATAATCCGATGCCACTACATCCCATCCCATCTCTTTTGTCGAATCAAACAACATAGAATTCAAATAATGAGTAATCGTTATTTTTTGGTAATTTTGTCCTGAAACAATACTTTCCCATATAATCCAATAAATTATACCTATCAGAAAAGGACGGTTGAAATATATTGTAAAAACAGAAAATATACCCATAAATGCTATTGATTCGAATAGAAGAACTTTTAGTATTAGTAACAATACATCTAAATTTTCTATAATACCATATTGTCCAGATCCCATCATGGTCGTAAGATAAAATAATATTGAATAAATCCCCAAAATTCCAAACATACATAATACACCTGCAATATATCGATAAAGTAAAATCTCGAAAGAATGAATAGGTGTAGTTCTTAGTAATTGCATAGTCTTCTGTGTGTATTCTTCATTAATTAGCTCTGAACTAAAGAGAATAGCTAATATAATTGCTACAAAACTTATGTTGAATAAGTCTGATTGTTCAACAAAAGTTTCTCTTAAGTCTATATGTAAAGGTACTAATTCTCCGTCACCATCTGGAAAGAGATAGACTTTATCATCGCCTTGCATCAAATATTCTCTTTCATCTGAAAATTCATTGTACAAAATAATGCCAAACAGACATGGTAGTAAAAGAATTCCAATCAATATCCAGGTCATTTTATTTGCTAAAAGCCTGTAGGTACAATCTTTTGCAATAGGAGGAAATAAGTTTTTTGATCTTCTTGCAAGTGCCATTATCTCTTCACCTAAATTCATTTCCATTGCGCACCCTCCACGAGTTTTTCATATAGTGAATCTAAGGAATCATCTTCAGAGTATATTCTTTCAACACTTATTTTTTCCTTTTGCAAAATTCTTGGTAGTTCCATATAAACTTCTTCGGATTGGTCAGTTTCTACAGTCAGTTCGTTATTCTCTTCATCAATTGTGGTTGCTTTTGTCCATTTTTCATCCAACATTCTCTTTGCTAGATTTCTTATGTTTCCCTTTTTCAGTGGCCTGATACTTATAGGTCTTGGTATATTGTCCATTAATTTTCTTATTTCATGTCGATTACCATATGCTAACATTTTCCCATTGTTTATTAGCATAATATTGTCAGTCAAACTCTGAACATCATGCAGGATGTGGCTTGATATTAGAATGGTCTTTCCTTTTTCAGCCCATTCGGTTAATTTCTTCATTAGTAGCCCTCTAGTCGTAGGATCGGCACCTTGGAAAGGTTCATCCATGATTAGAATTTCAGGGTCAAATACAGTAGCCCTTGCAACTTTTGTCTTTTGACGCATACCTTTTGAGTAAGTGTTAATTTTCCTTTCCATAGAATCATCTAACCCTAATTCAGAGAGAGCCTTTCTAGCCATTTCTTCAGCTTTTTCTTTGTCTACATCATGCATTCTTAGAAAATAGGATACGTAATCCAATCCAGACATATGTTCGTAGAAACAATCATATTCAGGAACAAATCCAAATTTTCTTTTAAGTTTCCAATCTGTAAAAGGATCATTGCCATTTACTCTTACAATTCCTCGAGAAGGTCTTGATAATCCTAAGATAATTTTCATAGTAGTTGACTTACCAGCACCATTAGGTCCTAGAATTCCAGTAATACCTGGTTCCATTTCTAAGCTAATATTCGATATTCCTTGAACATTCCCATAATTTTTTGTTACTTGTTCTAGTCTAATACTCATTTATTAGCCTCCATTTGCAAAATCATCCAATACATAAATCCACAACATCCAGTAAATATGAAAGTGAATACTACACCTACTTCAGTGTCGCCAACATCGACTTCCCAAGGGAATCCAAATGCCATAACGTAATATTTAGCATCAAAGATAGCATAACTAATCATATCAAGCAAATGACTTACTGATAA
>CAZOEZ010000012.1:0-20190 GCA_964578995.1 uncultured archaeon | reverse complement strand
ATTTAGCATCAAAGATAGCATAACTAATCATATCAAGCAAATGACTTACTGATAAAAGTAATACACCATCAGATCCCTCTATCTCAAAAGCTGTGAGAATCGAAAAAAATGTCTCAGCTATAATCGAAGTTCCATAAACGAATAAGAAGAAAGCACCGCTAGCATTCGATTCTTTTTTTAGTATAGTCGAAAAAGTAAGGCCAATAATTGAATAAGCTGCCGAATAAAATATGCCCTGTACCAATATATCTAAGAAAAGCCATTTGTGATTGGTAATCCATTCTGTTTCGAGTCCAGTATCAGACCACATAGCGATTGCAACCATCAAATTAGGTACGGCCGTTACCATCAAAAGTAATAGAAAAACGGGGATAAATCTAGCAATTAGATAATCTATTCTACTAATAGGCCTAGAAAGGTATAGGTGAAGAGATTTATTAGCCATATCATTCCCTATCATTCCTCCACTAGCAATTGCTGCTAAACTGATTATAAAAAGTCTTAATCCCGCTTGAGAACCAAGATCACCGTAGTAGTTTAGTGGCACACAGGATTTGTATTCGTCTACAAAATCTCTACAGGGATAATCTTCTGAATTCCCAAGCAGGACATAGAATGCTAAAGTCCAAAGATAGATTATTACAACTAAACCCATCATAATCTTATTTTTGGAACTGAAGAATTTTTCAAAGCGTCTAAGTCCCATCCCCAACACTATCCATGGGCGTGTAGTCAAGTTTGCATCAAAGTCACGGAAGCGATCGCTAACTTGCGCTTTCTTCTTCATTCAACTATCTCCTGATAAACACTGTCCATCGATTGGGTTGTTCTTTCCATTTCATAAAGAAGGCAGTTACTTTTCACAGTGGCGTCTATAATCTGGTCATAAGTTGAATCATCTTTGTATGGGACTATGATTACTCGTCCATCATCCTCGGCAGTTATTTTCTTCTTTTTAAGTTCATTTACAAAATCTTCAACAGGTCCACCAACTCTAACTTGTATGAAGTTACTCTTTTCTCCTACAATCCTTTCTACATTTTCATGCATTTGCAATTTGCCGTCTTTAACAATGATTACAGTGTCACAGACCATTTCTACGTCTTGCAGAATGTGAGTACTTAGCAGGACTTTAGTATTGCTAACCTCAGTTAATCCATTAATAGTTTCTAGCATTTCTCTTCTAGCATTTGGATCAAGACCTGAAGTAGGTTCATCTAGAAAAATTAGTTCAGGAGCATGAATTAGACCTTGTGCTAATTTCACTTTCTGACGCATTCCTCCTGAATACTCACCAATTAATCTGTATTTTTCTTCACCCATTCGCAGATGTCCTAAAATTTCATGAGTTCTCTCTGTTGCACCTGCTAGACTCATACCAGAGACCATTCCCATTTCTATCAGGAATTCTACCCCAGTCATTTCATCAGGAACACAATCATGTTCAGGCATGTAGCCTATTCTCTTTCTAATATGAGTGGTATTCTTGGTTAATTTTTCACCCAATACTGTGACTTCTCCACTAGTCGCTGTTAGCAGGCCCAATGCAATTTTAACAAATGTACTTTTTCCAGCACCATTCGGTCCCAAAACACCTATTTTTCCTTCAGGTATGTCTACTGAAAAATCATCAAGTGCTTTAAGTCCACCATATTTCTTGGTCACTTTTGTTGCTTTAATCAAAGATATCCCATCACATTTGAAAAATAACTACTTAAAAGCTTTTCACAAGAAGATTTTGATTAATTTTATATATCCACCTGTTTCCGACAGAATACCGTAGCAGAGATGTAATCTCGCTTTACTACGGAGGTGAAACCATCGCATCAAACAAGATAAATCAGGTGATTGAGGATGCTCTCCAGAGTGAAAGGGAGCGTAAGTTCGTTGAGACTGTAGAAGTTGCAATAAATCTTCGTGATGTTGATTTGCAAAATCCTCAAAAGAGGATAAATGCAGAAGTTGCTCTTCCACACGGTAGAGGAAGACCAGCTCGTGTTGCTGTATTTGCTCAGGGAGAAATGGCCGCAATTTCTAAGAAAATAGTTGATACTGTTATCTCACCGGACCGAATAGATGAACTTTCTGACAATAAAAGAGAAGCTAGAAAATTAGCAGACAAATTTGATTTCTTCGTAGCTGAAACTGGATTAATGGCTACTATCGGTAAAAGTCTTGGTGTTGTTTTAGGTCCTAGAGGTAAAATGCCTCGACCAATACCTCCACAAGCAGATATTGCGCGAATAATAAAGAGCTTAACTAATCTAGTTCCAGTACGCTCAAAAGATCGTCCAACTTTCCACGTTCCTTTCGGAAATGTATCTATGCCTCAGGAACAATTAGCAGATAATCTAGAAACAATATTGAAACGTGTTGAATCTAATTTGGATAGAGGAAATGATAACATTGCTTCAATCTGGGTTAAGACCACAATGGGTAGGGCGGTGAGATTAGGATGAAAACGAAAGCTTTTGTTGCAGATTGGAAACGTAAGGAAGTTTCTGAGATTCAAGACTTTGTTCAGTCTTCAGACGTTGTAGGTTTGGTAGATGTAACAGGAATTGGAGCTAAGCAGATGTTGACTATGCGTTCATCTTTGAGAGATGTTGGTGTTCGATTACGTATGTCACGTAATAGACTTCTGAAATTAGCTCTTGCAGGTGCATCAAAGAACAAAAAAGGTGTAGAACAGATAGTTGATGTATTTGAGCCTAGACAGATTGCTTTACTTTCATCTACGGCAAGTCCATTCAAAGTTTTCCAAATGCTGATGGAGTCACAAACCCAAGCTCCTGCTAAAGGAGGCGAAACAGCATCTTACGATATAATTATTGAAAAAGGACCAACGCCATTTCCGGCAGGTCCCGTTGTGGGTGATTTCCAAAATGCAGGTTTCCCTGCAGCCATTGAAAAAGGTAAAGTTGTTATTAGGAAAAAACACACTGCTGTAGCAGAAGGCGACGTAATTAGCGCCGAAGTAGCTGCTGCACTTACTAAACTTGAGATTTATCCGATAACTGTTGGAATGCAGTTGTTAGGAGCATTTGATGGAGAGACATTCTATCTTTCAGATGTTCTAAACATAGATATGAGTGAGTTCCGTGGGCAAGTTCAATCTGCCACGGCACAAGCATTCAATCTTGCATTCAATACACGTTATTTCACTGGATCTGTGATGCAACCATTGCTCTCTAAGGCACATAATGATGCTTTGGCAGTTGCAATAAAAACAGCATATCCATCTGAGTCAACTATCAAGGCTCTCCTATCCAAAGCGCATGGAGCAATGCTTGGCGTTGCAGGTCATGCTGGAGAGGGAGCTGATGATGAGTTGAAAGAGATGCTAGGTAACGCTGCATCGGCTGCAGTAGCAGCACCAGCTCCAGTGGAAGAAGAATCCTCATCAGATGATGAGGATGTGGAAGAAGAAGAGGAAGTATCTGAAGAAGATGCAGTCTCTGGTCTTGGAGCGTTATTCGGATAAAAAAAGGAGGCAAAAAAATGGAATACGTCTATACGGCAATGTTACTGCATTCAGCAGGAACAGAAGTTGACGCCAAGAGCGTCGAGAAAGTCTTGAAGGCCGCAGGCATCAAGGCAGACAAATCAAGAGCAGAAGCTCTTGTAGCTTCTCTAGAAGGAGTCGATATTGAGGAAGCAATGGCCACAGCCGCCGTCGCCGCACCAGCTGCAGGCGCCGCACCAGCTGCCGCTGCATCTTCAGAAGAGGCCCCAGCTGAGGCAGAAGCCGAAGAAGAGGAAGAAGAAGTCAGCGAAGAAGACGCTGTATCCGGTCTTGGTGCACTTTTCGGTTGAGGTTGACGTGGGTCTAAAACCCCATATGAAGTTCAATGGATTCCGAGCAGGAAACCCAAGCCCCTGCAGCAACAGAAGGCGAACGGCCTTCTAATGAGAGTGAAAACTCTGCAGAAAACGCCCCAGATTACAATGATCTAAAAGTAAGTGAACTTAAGGAGAAACTGAAAGAGTTAGGTTTACCTTTATCAGGAAAAAAATCTGATCTTGTAGAAAGATTAACAGCCTCCAATGAAAAGGTAGATGAAGAAAATAAGGATGATGGGGAAGAACCAAGTGCACTAATTTCACTTGAGGAATTAGAGGGCCTTTCTAGAAATGAATTAAAAGATTTGAGAAAGGATTATCATAAGAAGGCCGAAGTACTTAGAGTAAAAAGAGATGAATTAAATCTCAAGTCTCAATCCCATGCATCTGAGCGTAATGATTTGAATGTTAAAGCTAAAGAATATATGGACAGCGTACATCTGTATCGAGATAGAAGAAATGGCCTTAATGTTGAAGTAGGTGAAGTAAGGGATGAAAGGCGTGAGATATCAAATGAGGTTAATAATCTAAAAGATACATTTTTGAGGTTAAAGCGTAAACGCTTTTCAGGTCGTAATCTACCTCCAGTTTCTAAATTGCGAAAGCAAATACAAGAATTAGAAATTAAACAAATGACGACACCATTGACAACAGATAAGGAGAGAGCACTGGTGGATGAAATAGGTTCACTTCAGAGTAAAATTAAGGAGCATGATACCTTAATTGAAACAGACACTGAGGTTCTCGAAGCACGAGATAAATTTAGGGATTCTGAGAGAGTACGCAGAGAATTGGGTAAGAAAATGCAGAAGAGCCGTCAAGAAGCTCAAGCAGCCCATCATACTATGAAGGATTCATTGCGTTCTAATCGCCAAACACGAAGAAAGGCAGATGCAGCACAAAGATTATTTGTTAAGGCTAAGGAGAAAGCCGATGAAGTTCATAATGAATATATTGAATATTTGAGAGGAATGCAGGAAATTGACAGAATGACGGCTTCTCAAGGAAAGACAGGAAGTTTTGCAGATCAAAAAGCTAGTGCAGCTAGTGCTGAAGATTTGTTTGCCAAGTTCTTAGCTGGTGAGAAATTATCAACAGAACAGTTAATGATTATCCAAAAAGCAGGAATGCTGTAGAAATTAATCTAATCTATTTAACTACCGTGTATTTCAGTTGGTAATGGCTAAAGTTTTGTGGAATCCTTCAGAAGATAGGAAGAATTCGAGTCTTATTCAACAATTCATAGACAAATCTTCACTAAACTTTGAAACATATTTCGATTTGCATAAATGGTCTATTAATAAAATGGAAGATTTCTGGGCTGAATTCTGGGATTTCTCAGGAATTACTTATTCTAAGAAATATGACAAGGTATTGTCTAATCCAGTTATGCCTGGGGCTAAGTGGTTTGAAGGCTCCAAATTAAATTATGCTGAAAATCTGTTATCAGGCGAGTCTGAGCAAATTGCAATAATTAGTTCAGGTGAAAGTCGTGAAGATCAGACTTTCACTTTTAGGGAGTTGAATAAGGCGGTTGCATCAGCACAAAAAGGATTAGAAAACTTAGGAGTCAAAAAGGGTACACGAATTGCAGCCTTTGTTCCTAACTGCGTTGAAACCGTAATTTTGATGTTAGCGGCGACTTCATCTGGTGCAATTTGGACTTCTTGTTCACCAGATTTTGGCTCACAAGGAGTTATTGATCGTTTTGGACAAGTTGAACCTTCCATTCTAATAGTGGCAGACGGGTATAATTACAATGGTAAAATTTTTGCATTGGAAGATAAAATTAATGGTGTTCTAGAAACAATAGATAGTATTGAGAATGTTATTAGTATAAATTTTGTAGATATTGCCTGTTCTTTGGGCCATAATTCTGTTGTAAATTATGATACCCTATTTCTTGTGGAGGCTGAAATCCCAAAATTTGTTCAGCTCCCATTTGATTATCCTTTGTACATAATGTATTCATCTGGAACAACAGGCCCTCCTAAATCTATTGTTCATGGAGCAGGTGGTACATTAATTCAGCATTTGAAAGAACATCAATTGCAATGTGATGTTCAAAGGGGTCGTGATACTTTGTTTTGGTTTACTACATGTGGATGGATGATGTGGAATTGGTTAATTTCAGGTTTAGCATCTGGGGCAACAATTGTATTGTATGATGGAAGTCCCAGTCATCCAGATCTAGGAACCTTATGGAGAACTGTAGAGAAGACTGGAATAACTCACTTTGGTACAAGTCCCAAATTCTTAGCAGCCTGTAGTAATTCAGGTATAGAGCCAAAAAAAGAGGCGGATTTATCATCAATAAAATCATTACTATCTACAGGAGCTCCTTTGATATCTGAACAGTTTGATTGGGTCTATGAAAATCTAGATTCAGATGTTCACTTAGCTTCTATATCAGGAGGTACAGATATTATTGGATGTTTTTTGGCAGGTTCACCTATTTTACCCGTTCGCAGAGGGGAGATTCAATGTCCTCAATTGGGTATGGATGTACAGTCATGGGACATAAATGGAAAATCGATTATTGGAGGAAGTGGAGAGTTAGTTTGTGTGAGACCTTTCCCTTCAATGCCTATTGGTTTCTGGAATGATAGGAATGGATTAAAGTATCAATCAGCCTATTTTGAAGAATTTCCTAATGTTTGGACACATGGAGATTATGTTGAGATTACAGAGAGTGGTGGTGCGATAATATCTGGCCGTAGTGATACTACATTGAATCCAGGTGGGGTACGTATCGGAACTGCTGAAATATACAGAGCAGTGGAGAACATTGATGGAATAGAGGATGCTGTGGTTGTTGGAAGGCCTGCAGATGGTGATGTGGATATAGTTCTCTGCATAAAATTAGTAAATAATCTAATTCTTAATTCAGATTTAGAGCAGAAAATCAGAAAATCAATTCGATCTAAAACAACATCTCGACACGTTCCAAAATATATTTTTGAGGTCGATGAGATTCCTTATACAATCAGTGGTAAGAAAGTAGAAAAGGCAGTTTTGTCAACTATTCTTGGAAAGGAAGTAAAAAACAAAGATGCATTATCTAATCCCAAATCATTGAGAGAATATTCAAATTTTTCATTCTGAAAGTCTTTAAACGCCCCTCTTCTGCAAGTTCATGAAGGCCTATATCGTGGCTACACTTCTCATCAGCACAATTATGATGAGTCTTATAGATACGAATGGATATGATTTAATTCAAAGTGAGGAACCTCAGTTTGAAATGGATTATTCCTCGTGTGGTCCTCAGACTTTTTCTGAAAAAGTAAAAGATGCTTTCAGAAAAGAATCTAATCTGAATCAATATAGTGCTTCACAAATGTATTTGAATAATGAGTGGGTTGTCGTACTTAATTTCCCTTATTGTAATAATCATTTGACAAATTTAATTGGTGAAAAGGTAGAAGATTTTAGAAGTTTTAGTATTCTAAGTGGAACTTGGATTCTTGAATTTCAAACTGGTTATATCGCATTCGAGTATCTAAGTCAGTTACAAAACTCAGGTTATCTTTGGACATTTTATCCATTGATTGAAAAAGAATTTGATTTACGATACCAACCTAATGATGACAATTTTACTAAGCAATGGTATCTTGATAACACAGGACAAAATAATGGAACTAATGGAATCGACCTGAATGTCAAAAGTGTGTGGTCAGAATATACTGGTGATGGAATAGTAATTGGTGTTGTTGATGATGGAATCGATTATACTCATCCAGATATTTCTCCAAATTTTATAGAGGATTATAGCCATGATTATTGTGGGAATGATACAGATGTTATGCCTGTTGATTCACATGTTGACAGTGAGGACATTATTGACTGGCATGGTACTGCAGTTGCAGGGATTGCCGCTGGAAAGGGAGACAATCAAATTGGAATTACAGGTGTAGCATATAATTCTAGTATAGCAGGAATAAGATTAGTTGCAGGAGATTGTGACTATACATATGAAGATGAATATACACTTAATGATCTAGCAATCTCTGAAGCCCTAGTTCATGATTTAGAAAATATTGATATCTACACTAATAGTTGGGGCCCTGTTGATGATGGTCAGACACTGGGAAACACAGGTCCTTTAACTTTAGCAGCTCTTGAAAAGGGAGTATCTGAGGGACGTGGTGGTCTTGGTGCAATTTATACATGGTCCAATGGTAATGGATTAGACAATAATGATTATTCAAACAAGGATGGATATGCTAACAGTAGATATACCATAGGAGTAGGAGCAATAAATTGGCAAGGTGAACAAACATCATACTCAGAAACGGGCCCTAATATTCTTGTGTCGGCCCCTTCACATAGTAATTCAGAATTAATTGATGCAGCTATATTTACTACAGATATTATGGGGGAAGAAGGTAATTCAGAAGGAAATTATACTTCTGTTGTTGGAGGTACATCAGTAACAACTCCAATGGTTGCTGGGGTAGTAGCACTTATGCTTGAAGCTAATCCTGATTTAACTTGGAGAGATGTGCAACATATTTTAGTTCGTTCATCCCATAAAGTAGATTCAGATCATTCTGGTTGGTTTGAAACAGAAGTAAATCGTGATTATAACAATGCTTACGGGTACGGTTTAATTAATGCAGCAGCAGCTATTAATCTTGCTAAGAATTGGGAAGGTGTTGGTAATGAAGTATCAGTTAACACGGGTAGAGTTGCAGTTGATAGCTATATATTAGATGATAATAATGCAGGTGTTACTTCTGAAATATTTGTACATCAAAGTATAAATATAGAAACTATTGAAGTTTCTGTTAGAATTGATCATAGTGATAGAGGAGATCTCAATCTTTTCTTAGAGTCTCCCAATGGAATTATTTCTGAATTAGTGAGGGAAAACAGCGCTGACTTAGGAGAGAATTACAACAATTGGACATTTACAACCGTAGTCCATTGGGATGAGAATTCGTTTGGATTATGGAACCTCAAAGTTAATGATACTGTAGATCAAACAGCAGGTACATGGAAACATTGGAATATGACTATGTATGGTAGTGCTGAACCAGATGATGATGGAGATGGTTTACCAAACTATGCCGATAGCAAACTTGGCACAGGAATCACTAATCCGGATTTTGATGCAGATGGGTTGTTGGATGGTGCTGAATACTACGGGTGGGTTGATTTTTTAGGCAATATACATCAAACAGATCCTAGGCTTCAAGATACAGATAATGATGGTTTAACGGATTATGAGGAAGGATTTAATGAATTGTACACTACCAATCCAAACAACAACGATACTGATGCAGATGGGTTGTTTGATGGCGAGGAAATAAATGAATATTATACCAATCCATTAAGTGTGGATACTGACAATGATACTTTACTAGATTATAATGAAATATTTGCCTATGATTTTGGTCTGAAATATAGTGACCCTACCAAGGCAGACAGTGATAATGATACTATGCCAGATCCTTACGAATTGGCTAATAATCTTGATCCAATGAAAAAAATTGATGGAGACCATGATAATGATTGCGATGGTTATATGGTTGAAATTAGTACAAAACCGGATGATAATTTTGGAAAATGTGTTGAGGACGAGGACATACCAGAATCACAGAAATTTACCAATGCTATGGAATATGCTATAGGAACAGATCCAAATGTTGATGATACTGATACTGATGGTTTACCTGATGGTTGGGAATTTTATTGGGGGTTAGACCCTCTTGTGAGTGATTCTGAGAATGATGTAGATAATGATACACTCACCAATCTTTATGAATACGATAATAGACTTATAGAAAATAGTATTTTTTCATTTAATGAACCTTTGTTTAAAGGGTATTGGAATTTTGAAGGGACATCTCCAGTTGATTCTTTCAGTCAAGTTGGTGATTCAATGGCAATTCTGTTGAATGGAGCTGCAAAAGTCCCTGCTAAACATGGTAAAGGTGTGGCTTGTGACGGTATTGATGACAATGTGCGCTTTGATTCTATGCATTCTTCCAAATTTAAAGAATATACCGTTCAATCATGGGTTAAACTTAATAATTTTAGTTCCAGTTTTTCAACAGTTATTGGTACAGCCACTGATGGTAAAACTTGGCTAGGAATTAACTCTGAGAAAAAGTTTGAGTTTAAGGTTCATTCATCAAGTAAAATTTATCTTTCTCCTATTACAGATGATACTGTTGAAGCTAAACTAGGAGTTTGGTATCATTTGGCAGGTACATATAGCGAGGAAGGGGATTTTTTGAGATTGTATGTTAATGGAACTTTGGTTTCTGAAGAAGTAATTGCCTCGGGCCATTCTATTCAGACTTCAGGTAATCACAATTATATGTGTTTAGGGCATGGTGGAGATGACTATCTTAATGGAACCATAGATAATGTAGCCATTTGGAACAGAGCTTTTAGTTCAGATGAAATACGCTATGTTTTTGAGAGATCAAATGGTTTTGGTAATAGTTATCTTTACTTTAGGCCAGATGATGGTAAAAATAGTAGTAATCCTAATTCAACAGATACAGATGGAGATGGACTTAGTGATAACGAAGAAGCGTACTATGCCCTTGATGGTTTTGTAACAGACATAACAAATCCAGATACAGATAATGACAATATAACAGATTACGATGAGTTTCTTCTTGGAACTTCTCCAGTAAGTAATGATACAGATTCAGATGGCCACGATGATAAATATGCTTATGATTTTAATAACTTCAGTAAACTAAGAGAAAATCAGACTGGAGATGCATTTCCTTTAGATTCTTTAGAATGGAATGATACGGATGGAGATGATGTAGGAGATAACACTGATAAATTTCCATTAGATAATACTGAACAATTTGATACTGATGGCGACACTTTAGGCGATAATTTTGAAAGGATTATTGGAACAGATCCAGATTTGGCCGACACAGATTCAGATGGTACAAATGATTCTATTGATGATTTTCCATTAGATTCAAATGAGTATTTAGATACAGACAAAGATGGGGTTGGTGATAATTCTGATGCTTGCCCAGAGGATAAAAGAGGCTATATTGACACTGACAATGATACTGTATGCGACGGGTCCGATCCATTCCCTCTGAATCCTAATGAATGGGTAGATTCTGATAATGACGGTTATGGAGACAACTCAGATTTTTATCCTACAGACCCCTCTAAGTCCTTAAAACCTGAAGATATAACTGTAGAATCCCAGTCAGAAAGTGGATTCCTAGACTCATCTATGCCAATTATAATTGCATTAGGTGCAATTTATTTTGTATTCAAATATTTCTCTAAAAAATTATAGGCATCTTTCAACATTTTTAGATATTTTCTCTAGAAGTTCTTCACAATCTGAAAGCAATTCAGTCAATTTTTTTTCTGTATTGTTTGAGAATTTTTTATCTTTTATACTCTTGATATTAATTCTTACGTTGTATGCTGCCGAGATTGCTCCTGCATTCGCCATCAATGCACCAGACCCCACATCACTTGCCATTCCATCATCCATTATCTCAGAAATATCAAAGCATATTTGCAATGCATTTCTACAGTCTTCAACTGTTTTGAGAGGGACTAACGTGGCACTTTGGTATCCTTTTTGCATTTCACTTTCTCGAGTTTCTTTTTCTTTTTCTGTATCCTTTGGCATTCTCATTGCTTTTATCACTTTGTCAAACGCAGTAGTATCTTCATCTATAGCCTTTACTAATTCATCTTTGGTGAGTTGACCTTTTTTAGAGATTTCTGCCAATCTTTCCTTTTTGTCTTCGAATCCTGCTTTACTCGTGCTCAAATTTGCAACCATTGTACCCAAAGCAGCCCCCAATGCTCCAGACAATGCTGCTACAGAGCCACCTCCAGGTGCCGGTGAATCTCTTGAAACTTCATCAATAAAATCAAATGTGATTCGATTTGCTAGTTCACCATCTGTCTTGGGCATGCCTAGGACCTTATCCTCGGGGTTAAAATCACCAACGTCGGATAAACCAAGGCTTTGAACAGCTATATTCATCAGGTCAGATACTGGAAGCCCAGGTGACTTATGCATCTTGGAAAGATAATGTTCAGCGGCAGATTTCATTGCATCATAGGGAATTAAACCAACAATTTCAGAGCCTGTAACTTTTATCCCGCGCTTTTCGGCTTCTTCGCATGCAGTATCAAATATTTCATGTATTGGAGCGATTTTATAATTTGTAAGATTCATACTTATTTGAGCTCTATTATATTCTGGAATGACCCATCCAAGTCCCTTTACATTTGTAAATCTACCATCTTTGTAAACTGGTTTTCCAATTAAATCATCAGGATTGAGGCCTAGACCTTCATATCTTTCTCTTAGGTTTTTACCATATTTTTTATGATAATGATTTGCTAATTCATCAAAACTAGATGCTACAAAATCGCTATTTCCATCAGGATATTGTCCATCTTTAAAGTACACGACATCTCCCTTATAGTAAAATGGTGTAATATTTCCCATACGTTTCCACCTACCTCTTTCTCTTAATTCATAAGCAATCTCATTGGCATATGTCCTATCATTTGTATTAAGATTGATATTATAGGCAATCAAGAACTCTCTGGCCCCGATTGCAGTTGCTCCTGCACCTTCATTAAGTTTAGTGGGTCCATAATCAGGTTTCCAATTATTTTCTTTTAATTTTTTCTTAAGTCCCTCATATTCGCCAGATCTTACCGTCGATAAATTTTTCCTTTCTTCATTTGAGGCTGCATTTTCATATAGATATATTGAGATATTCAGCTCTTTACCAACTTTCTCACCAGTTTTCTTTGCAATGGCCACACATTCATCCATAGAAATATTTGAGACAGGAATAAATGGGCAAACGTCTGTGGCCCCCATTCTTGGGTGTGCTCCCTTGTGTTTTCTCATGTCAATTATTTCAGAAGCTTTCCTAATTCCTTGAAAAGCAGCTTCTGATACAATTTCGGGTGAACCTACAAATGTTACAACCGTTCTATTTGTGTCGGCACCCATATCTACGTCTAGAATGTTTGTTCCAAGAACGGATTCTATGGCATCAGTTATTTGTTTTATTTTCTTTGAATCTCTTCCTTCAGAGAAATTTGGCACACATTCTATCAGTTGGTTCACGGATGTTTACAAATTGGGTGCTTAATACAGTTTATTACTTAATAAGATTCTAATCTTTTAACAACAAAATCCCGGTTTATTGTTGCTAAAAAGAATCCTAGTCTTGGTCCCTTTTCTTTTCCTAACAATATGAGGTACATAATTCTAAAGTATTCCTTTGCAGGTATCTTATACGATTCTTGTAATTCATAGAAGGAATCATGTATAGTTTCAGGATTCCATTCAACAGACACCATCTTTTCTTTGAGATTTCCAATTCTTTCAATATCATTATCATTAAAATTAAGAGTAGGAGGTTTTGCCTGAATTTCGAATTTTACACTTTCGGGGGCATGGTTTTTGAGCCATTCATTGATACATTCAATTCTTTTATCTAGACGTTCTTTTTCTTTAGCATTTAATTCGTTTATGTCCCCAGTTCTCTTTAGTGCTTTTACTATATCTTTAGTATCATTCTTAGATTGCACTAATGTAACTAAATGCCTATAGGGTAGGGCTTGCACTTTGCTCATAGCAGTCTTCTTTACTTGACTTAGTTCTAATGCTCTTGCAGTGTTCTCTTCCGCTTCTTTTGCATAGTATTCTTGCTCTATTCTATCATACTTATCTACGGAATTGAGTAATCCTAATCCGGGATCAAAATCGATGTGTCTGTTTGGCTGAGGTTGCATTATTAGCCATCTAATTACCTCAGGGGGTGCCATTCTGAGCATTTCTTCTGCTGAAATTGCCAAACCAGTAGATGAGTGCATTACTCCTTTTCCTTTTAGGTTAATCCATTCATATACTATGTGATGAGGCACTTTTTCATCCAGTATGTCTTCAATAATTTTTTTACCAGTGTCATAACTTCCTCCTTTTGTGGCATGGTCTTTTCCAAACGCTTCAAATGTTACGCCTAATATTTTCCATTTTGATGGCCAGTCTAATCTCCAAGGTAGCTTTCCTTCACCTTTTTCTAGATTGTTTACGACTTCTTCACCCTCACTATTTTTAAAATATACAAATGGCCATTCATATTTGATTAATTTTCCATCACATAATTTACCATTGTTATTTTTGAAGGTCCACGGAAACCAAGTCTTGGGTAATTGTCTTCCAGATACAGATTCTAATATATCTCTAACTTTTTCTCTGTCATCTATTATTTTTCTAGTACAATCTTTGAATTTACCATCATTGTAAAATTTATAGTTATTTATAATTTCAGGATTAACACCTACTCCTTTTAGAGATTCAAAAAAAGGTTTTAAGAAGAAGTCATCATAGCTTCCATCACCTTCAGGTGCAGGTATTTCTGCTAATGGTTTACCAACGAAATCTCGATATTTATCTTCATCCAAAAATGGATAAACTTTGCGTAAGGGATCAGCATTATCTGCAATATAAACAAGCTTTGCACTTCCTCCTTTTTCATTTACAGATCTTACTATGGCATCTGCCGTTAGAATTTCACGCATGCTTCCCAAATGTATAGGTCCAGACGGAGTAATTCCGGAGGATATTACGTGTTCTTTTCCCGATTCTAGTAATTTTTCTGCGACTACGTCAGCCCAATGCATTAGTTTCTTACCGGTCTAGCTCGTATTAGTGCTCTTAATGGAACTTTTTCTAGCTCATTGTCAGGTTTTTTGTTAATCAATACAATTATCATAACTGGATTTCCTTCTTTTTCTCTGACAAAATTAATAGCTTCTTTTGTAGTCGAACCGGTGCTTATCACATCATCAACAATTACAACATTCTTGTTTTTTAGGCTTGCATAATTTGAGGCGTAATTTGTTTGTGTCCCTTCACGACTTGGCCGAATCATTCCAAAATCAGCTCCCAATAAATCAGATATTACGGTTGCTAACGGTATTCCATTGTTTGTTATACCAGCAATCATATCAAAGTCAAATTCCCTTTTTTCTTGTTCTTCCAATATTATATCGGCCATTATTTCTGCAATTGAATTAATTCTTGAACCCGAGACTCCAATTGATCTCCATCCTACTTTTACGTCAGGGGGTAATTGTTCACTGAAGTTACTGGAAGCTTGTTTTGCCAATAACCATTCTATGGTAGCTTTAGAGAGGTGCATTTCTTGTCCAATTTCACGAGTTGTGTGTCCTTCCTCCCTCAATTCATTGGCTTTTATTGCCATATTTTCAATTGACATGCATTACAACCTTAGTTATTCATATTTAAGTTTACCTATCCTATACAATTTTCCTATAGAATAAATATCTCAAATCTTAAATACAATCCTCTTGTCGAGCAGTTTTGTAATATGGCATTATGGCAAGGTAAATCAAAGCGCAAGTCCACAGGTGGTCGTTTAGCCGGCAGTCGAAGTAAGAAGAGATTTGAGATTGGAAGAGAGTTGCAGCAGGCTAAAATTGGTGACTTAACAAAAAAAGTTGCCAGAGCACGTGGTGGCGGAAGAAAAGATCGTTTGTTGAAGACTGACCAAGTATCTGTTACCGATCCAAAATCAGGCAAGAGTTTTACTTCAAAAATATTGGAAGTTATTGAAAATACAGCTAATCCTAATTACGTTAGGCAGAATATTATTACAAAAGGTTCTGTCATAGAAACAGAAAAAGGTAAAGCTAAAGTAACATCTAGGCCAGGACAGCATGGTGTTGTAAACGCAGTTTTGATTGCTAAATAATGACTGATAAACCATTAGTAATATATCCAGAATATTTTGATTTTAATTTGAAGAGGTCTGAAGGCCGCAAAGTTCCAGTGAATATTTCCGTGAAGAGACCTAGTATTAATGAGTTGTATTCCATAAGTAAAGACATTAGTACAGAAGTTAAGAAAAGTTCTAAATCGCATCCAAGTAATTGGCATTCAGAATCAGGAAGCATTAATGTTTTTTATAAGGGAAAGAAAATGGAATTACTTCATAAAATAGGCAAAGAACTTAAGAATTTGAGAAAAACAGATTAATCACCAAGGCTCGTTTTTAACACCTAATTTGTAACCTATGATATTGACTCCTCTATGAAGAATAGGTGTAGCAACAAGTAGAGTGAAAAGAGGCACATATCCTTCTAGAATCCAGGACATTAGCCAGTCATTTGCAAAAATAAAACTTAGAAGAAGTGCCATTCCAATGAAATCAAACATGTCTAAAAGCGGTGATTTATCTCCACGTTTTAGTTGGCTGCGTCTTTTAATGAATGAAGCAGTCATGTCTCCAAACAAGGCACCAAAAGACAATATGAAGAAAACCATTATTGGATTCTCACCCCAGAAATCTACATTTTGGGATCCACTCAGGGCTTTTATCAATCCTCCTCCTATATTAATTTGTAAATATCCAATAAAAACACCACCTATTGTCCCTCCAAGAAGTCCACTCCAAGTTTTCCCATCTCCTAATATTCTATTCCCATCACTATGGATTCTCCCTTGATCAATAGGATATTTCCCACCAGTTAAGACCGCAATTGTGTTTGCTAAATATGCAGGCATCATAATCCACAGCACAAGAAAGAAACTCTCAATAATTGTGTATGATTCTAGGTCCATTAATTTCCGTCTAATTCTTTCTTCAAATTTTCAATAACGTTAACAGGCGTTGGATCAACATCGTTAAGTCTTGCCAATTCTATGGAAACTAAATCTCCCAAAATTATCATACTCATTATTCTTGCTAAGGGAGTTTTTCCTTCAGCGACACATTCAACAATTTTTATTCCATCCCAAGCAACGTTTTTGGTAGCTTCAAATCTATTTTTGATTTGTGTTTTTTCATTATTGTCTCTAATTAGAACCACAGACATTTTATTATTAGGCAGGGTCCAACCAACAATTTCATTGTGATTCATTTCAGGTATTTGATGATTAAATGCTAGTTGTTTTGCATTTTCTTCTATCTGACACCTCCATCTGTATGCTACAGGATTCATTAGGTCACTAGAATATATGCAGGGAATTGTTCCTTTTAGTTGATAACTTATGTTTTTAGCTTTATCAAGAGGCAATACAAGGTTACTAACTTCATTAATCTGTTCTTCAAGATTTGGTAGGCCAATTCTGTAAATTAATGCTTTCAAAAGTAGAGGAAGTGCAGCTCTTGGTTGATGCCCTTTTTCTATTTTAGTTATATGTAGGTTATTGTCTTTTGCTAGAGTCTCTAACTTACCTCCAGTAGTGATGATTTCTATATCACAGCCAGTTTCTAAAGCCGCTTTAGCTGCGGACAAAGTTTCAGCAGTATTACCAGAATAGGAAACACAAATTACGAAACAATTCTTAGTAGTCCATTTAGGGAGATTATAATTGTTCCAAGAGGTTATTTGTCCCAAGCCTCCAGTATCACTAATTGCAGATAATATTTGTCCACCAACACCAGATCCTCCCATTCCTGAGATTATTATCTGTTTATTATTGATGTTTGATAAATCACAATCTACTGACTTCCACATCTCCAAAAAATTCTTGGTGTCTTCTTCTATATCCATGTTTCTGTATACTTCTATATTTGTTGGTTAATAAGCCTGAAGGTCCTTTTTAAATCATGAGAAGTCTTTTTATTACCCAATTTTGTAGGCTACTTGTTCGTCAATGAACAAATGGAGCAAAAAATGGATAAAATCAGTTTTTCCAAGATAGATTCCCGTAGGACTGTTATGGCTCTGGCAGTAGTTGCCATGTTTTTAGCCACAATGGGTGTAGGGAATGTTGATGCAGCAGCATCTCCAGTATCAATATCACTACCAGATGGTACTACATCAGAGTCAAGGGACGTAATGGCAGGTAGTTCTGTAGATGTAACTTTGACATTAGATAGCAGTGATTCACGCTATAGAAAGATGGATATCTTTATGGTTGCAAATTGGCCAAGTGGAACTTCTTGGAACACTAAATTTTTCGATACCGATTACGATCAACTTCCCAATGATATGATTCAGATTAATAAGGGACAATCAACAACAGTCATATTCAAGATTTATTGTTCAGGTGTTTGTACATCCGGCGATACAAATACAGTCGAAGTTTATGCTAAAACAGATCCTAAATGGTATGATGGAGGTACAGATAGTGGTACCACTAACGGCTGTGATGATACAGATAGTTGCACAGATACAACTGCAGCCTCAGCATCATCTAATGTAACTAATAAAGTAACTATCAGTCTAACGGCTGCAACAGAATATTCATCATCAGTTACCTGCGATTCAGCATCTAGTAACGGAGGAAACAAGGTCTTTCAAGACGAAACTGTTCTGTGGGGTTATACGTTAGCGAATACTGGATATAGTACAGATAATTACGCATTTACTGCTACAGTTTCTAGTGCTACTGGGGCAGAGACCGGTCAATGGACTATCTCTCCAGGGTTATCTGATGGTAAAATTTTAGTTGGTAGTAGTGGAACTGGTGATTCATCTGCTGAAGGTTCAATGAGTATAACTGCAGCAACGGATGCAAGACCTGGAACTTACACAGTTGACTTGGTTATAACGTCGAATAATGGTGGAGCTCCCGCAGCCTGTGACTCTATCTCTATTGTAGTTCCTGAACCAGATTTGGAGATAAAGAATTCGGATGTATCATTTAGTCATACTTCTGCTTGGATAAACACCAATGATAAATCACAAGTGGTTAAGATATATTCTAAAGTTCGAAATAATGGTGGTACTATTGATTCTTCAGGTGCTAAAACTAATGATGTTGTTGTTAAATTCTATATTGATGGTGCCCAGTTAGGTGGTCCTGAAACAATAGCTTCTTTGGCTCATGGTGAAGAAGTAACAATATCAAGGGAATGGCAACCAACTAGGGCTTACAATGATGATGATGAAGTGGGTCTATCAGTTGTTGTTAAAGTAGATCCGTCAGATGACATTGATGAATCAGACAATGACAATAATCAAGGTACCCAGTATTTCAAAGTGATAAGGGCAAAGTCATCAACGCCATCTTTCTTCATAGGTTTCTTTGCATTGATTTCAGCAATTGCAATAGCAGTAATGTTGTCATCCTACTATAGAAACAAAGACTTAGAATAATTAAGTCGCGAAGAAGTAAATGAAGAAATCTTTAACGAGCCCAGATATTAGGGAGCTTGTTTCGGATTGGCAGTCGTTAGTTGGCTCGCGTGTCGATCAATTTGGTAGACCAGACTCTAACAAACTCATTTTCAAATTGAGAAACAAAGAAAAAGGCACAATCAGATTAGTCCTAGATTTAAGTGGTTGGGCTTATTTAACTAGAGATACAATAACCACGGAATCAAATCAGGGTGCCTTTGTAAATCAAGTAAGGCAGAAGATTAAGAAGAGTCGTTTAGAGGCAATTACTCAATTAAATGGAGATCGAGTAATTGCTTTTGATTTTGCTCGGAAGGATGAAAAGGTGAGATTGATCTTAGAATTTTTCCATAAAGGTAATGCAATATTGTGTAATGCTGACCAAATTAAGATGGTAATGCGTCAACAAAAATTTCGCCATCGTAAGCTTGTCCCTAATGAGAATTATATATTTCCACCCGGCTTTAATCCATTCGATTCAAGTCTTGAGGAGTATAGAGAAAGATTACAGAATTCAGAAAGAAGTTTAGGTGCAGCCCTGACTATTGATTGTAATTTGGGTGGAGAAATATCCAACCTTATATGCTATAATTTAGAGTTAGATTCAAAATCCGACATCTTAGAATCGATGATTGATTTGATTTTTTACGGAATAAAAAAGATTTTAGAAGATAAAGGTGAACCAACAATATATGTTGATAAGAATAATGAAAATATTACAGTATCAATATTTAATTTAACTAATCTTGCACAGGGTGCTAAATTTAGAAGTTTTGATAATGCAATAGAGGATTATGTTAAATCTATAAAGAAGCCTGAGGTCGCCGTTAGAGACAAAGAAGATGTAAGAATTATTAGACAAAAAGAAGCTATTAAGAATTATCTCCAGGAGTCTAAGAAATTTAGAGAAATTGGCGATTTGATATTTTCAAATATAGAGAGTGTTGAAAAATCTATGTCTGTTGATAAGGAAGATGAAATAATAATCAATCTTGAAGGTCATGAGGTAAAGATTTTAACTTCTAAGTCTGCTCAAGCAAATGGTTCAATGTATTTTGACAAGGCTAAAGAATGTGAAAGAAAAGCAGAACGAACGAATCAAATAATCAAAGAGAAACCAAAAAAGTTATCTCCGAAGAAAGTAAAACCAAAGAAAGTAGAATGGTTTGAGAAATATAGGTGGTTTATAACTTCTGAAGGCGATATTGCTTT